>JAPXNP010000065.1:0-8339 GCA_033811955.1 Acidobacteriota bacterium | reverse complement strand
CGGCTTCGGAGAAGTAAGGCATTTCCTCCTTCTTTCGGAACAGGTACAGGAGATCTTCCCGTCGGTTGACAATAAACGCCGAGGAGGGGTAATGGCCCCAACCCATCTTGTGGAAGTCAACGGTGATCGAGTCGGCGAACCGGAGAGTTCGGCAATGGCGCCTTGTCTGATTGATCAGCGGTAGAACCTCCTTCGGAAAACCGAATGGGTTGGCCTTGGTGTCGTATTCCATGAGAAAGCAGGAGGTCCAACCGACTGCTGCATCGACGTGTATCTGAGGGGCTGGGACCCCGTGTTTTTTGGCTTTTTCGTAGGCGATTTCGCGGACAGCCTCCACGTCGTCGATACCGAATGCATCGGTACTGCCGAAGGTGGCTACAATGAAAGCCACCCTGCTACCTGAGGAATAGAGTTCTTCGAGCCGCTCGGCCAGCAAGTCGAGGCGCATGGCACAATTCCGATCCGTCGGGATGGCGATTAAGTTGTCTGTTCCCAGCCCCAGCCATCCTGTGATCGTCAGATTCGAGTAGTGAGCCGCGCTGGAAACCACGCCGACGATGCGTTCGTCGGCCAAACCTTTCCGCATGGCGTTGGGAACGGTCTTTTCGATTCCGATCTTGGCGCCGTACATGTTGGAGATCGTGCCGCCCCCGGTGAAGACACCCCAAGGTGATTCGATGTGGTAAAAGAGCAAATTGGCCAGGGAAGTTATCGCCTTCACCTCGAGTTCGTTGGAACGCTGGCTGTACGTGTCGACGCAAAGATTGGGATTCTTCAATAGGCAGGCAATGCTTCCTACCAGCGAGGCGTAGTTGGCCGGTCCTCGCACGTTCTCGAGGTGCAACTTTGAGAACCAGCCGTCGGTCCCCCAGAAGAAGGGAAAGACGGCGTCGCGGGCGTCCTTCAGGTTCCCCGGCAACGTATTGATCTCCGGGTTGTTCTGAGCCGTCTCGTAATTCTGCGACATCGTCTTGGCGGGCGGCAGCATTTCTTCCGCCTCCATGGCACTCAACAGCTCCTCGAAGATGCGCAGAAGTTCCTGCTTGTCGCAAGTGAAAAAGGTGTCGATGAGATGCTCGAGGTTGGGTTGATCCATGGTCCTTACCCTCCGAGTCGGCGGTTAGGGGCTACGCTGCCGAGGTGCCTTCACTCATTCTCGGGCGGGAGTAGCCAAGACGCAAGAGGAGGGAGCGGTTACAAGGACCGCGGATGGAGTCCCGGAGTTTGGTGTTCCAAAAAAGAAAAAGGGTGCCGCAAGCGGCACCCTTTTCGTGCATTCAGTTCAGTACCGTCAGCTTACCAACGGTTCCGGCCGAAACTCCGGTCCCGGTCGTTTCGCCGAGGCTCCCTTGGCTTGGCCTCGTTGACCGTCAAGGTTCGCCCTTCGTACTCCTGACCGTTCAACGCATTGATGGAAGCCTGAGCTTCGTCGCGCGTGCTCATCTCCACGAAGCCGAAGCCTCGGGAGCGACCATTCATGCGGTCAGTCACGATACGAGCCGACTCCACGGTGCCGTGCTGGCTGAAAAGTTCTTCCAGCTGACGGTCCGAGGTGCTGTAGGGCAAGCCACCGACGAAAAGTTTGTTTGTACTCACAGTAACGTTCTCCTTCAGAGATGTTTAAATTGTTCTGTCGACCCCGGGAAACTTCTGAAGGAGGGAACCTAGTGCGCTCACTGCGCCCGGTCATCCTTTAGGAAGGTTCACAAAGGGAAACCGACCGGCCCAACACCATATTCACCCTTGGATCGGTGGGCCTGCTCCGATCCAGGTGCGCCCACTATACGGCATGTACTTCAGTCTTGTCAAGCGCGGCGGAATCTTAAACGCGGATGGAGATATCCACTCTCCCGCAGCCGGGCTACAGCACGTCGCGCTCACCCGTACGGATGTTGTAGCCCTCCTCCACCGGTAAAACGAAGACCCTTCCGTCCCCGATCTCGCCGGTTCGGCACGTCTCCATAATCGTGCGGATCACCTCCTCGACCCTGTCGTCGGGTAGAACAAGCTCGATCTTAACCTTGGGAAGAAGACTGACACTGTACTCCTTGCCGCGGTAAATGGCGGTATGGCCTCGCTGGCGGCCGTGTCCCCGCACCTCGGTGACGGTCATTCCCGAGATGTGCAGGTGCGCCAAGGCTTCCTTAACCTCTTCCATTTTGCTGGGTCGTACGATCGCGGTGACCAGTTTCATAGACTCTGTGACTCCCAAGTTTACTCTAAAGCTACTGCGGCGCGACCGTCTCCCGCAGCCCTTGCTCCAACTTGGCTTGCAGCTCTCGGGAGAGTTTCCCTCCGCGATGGGAGAGATAGAAGACGTCCACAGCTTTGTCACCTTCCGTCGATATCAGAGCCAATTCGATATCGCATTCCAGACGCGCAATCTCATCGCTTATGCGGTAGAGCAACCCCAGGGCGTCCGGTGCAATGATTTCGAGAATAGTGTAGCGCCCCTGATCGTCGTCCTCGAAGTAGATGCTCGGCTCGAATCCAGGAGTTCTACGACGAAACAATACGCCCCGTTCTTTACTCTCCAGCAGCTCTCGCACCGAAATCTCCCCCCGCACGGCGCCCTTCAGTAAGGAGAGAAAGCGCTGTCGTTCCGAACGGTGGCGGAAAAAGCCCTTTTGGTCCTCGAAGTAGAAGACGTCCAGAATCGTCTGCCGCTGATTGGCGAATCCGGTGGCACGCAAGATATTCATTTCAAAGTACGAGAGTAGACCGACGATGCGGGCGAACAACCTCTTCTGATCGGGGGTAATGACGACCAGTTCGTGCTGCTTTCCCTCTTTACGGATAACAGCGGCCACCGGGTTGTCGGGACCCAGGGCGGAAGCCAGTCGGTAGTGCCGATAGACGGCCGACGGTGAGAACGTCTTAAGATAGCGGCGAGGGAAGCCTTCCAAAAACTGCTCAAAGTCAAAGGAATCTAATCCGGCGGGGAGCTTCGCGACAAGTTGCTCAGCGATGTCCTCGCCTTCGACCTCCTCGATCCGTCGCTTCCCGTAACCAAGGGTTAGCTTTCGATAGGTTTGGACGTACAGCTGCCACAGCAGGTCCCGCTTCCAGCCGTTGAGGATTCCGGGGGCAACCGCGGCCATGTCGGCATAGGTCAGTAAAGTCAGTAGACGTAAACGTTCCGTATTCTGGACCAAATCAGCGAAGCGGCTAACGACGTCGTCGTCCTCCAAATCGCGGCGGAAGATGATGGAAGACATGGCTAGATGGTTTCGGACCAGGAAAACGACGGTGTCGACGATCTCGCGCCCAAAGTGAAAGCGTTGAAGCGCTCGCAGTGCTAGTCGGGCGCTTTCGTTAGCGTGCTTGCCTGAACGACTTTTGCCGACGTCGTGCAGTAGTAGGGACAACGTTAGCAACGAGGGCTGCACCGCGTCCCGTAAGATTGCAGCAAACCTGGGATCGCTGTCCTCGTGTCCTTCCAGTAGTCGCTCGATATTGCGGACGGCTATGAGGGAATGTTCGTCGACCGTATAGCGGTGGTAGAAATCGCGAATCATACGGGCGCGCAGGGTGCCAAACTCGGGGAACAAGAGTTCCAGTACACCAAGCTCGTAGAGCTCCTTGAGCGCGTCAAACAAACCCGGCCGAGGATGCAAGAAATCCAGTACCTGCTCGGCTATCGCCGGGTACCTGATCGTTGCGGAAAGTCGCGGGAGAGTCGCCTGGATGCGGGTGCGGACGATCGGTGGTACGGAACGACGTCTCTCCAACGCCAGTTGGTACACCTGGAGCACGGTTTCCATGGTGTCAACCTCGGGCAAGAATTCCTCGGGCGGCGTTTCCGTGGCTCTTTCGAGCCGAGCCGCTCCGAGGTATGCCCGGCAGTGAGAGGCGACTACGCCGGCGTGCCAGAAATACTCCTTCATCAGTGATTCAACGGCCGCGCGCGTCTCCAACTCGCGAAAACCAAAATGAGGAGCCAGTGTTTCTTGGAGTTCGTGCGTCAATCGGTTGTCGTCCCGTCCGTATTCCAAATGTAGGTGAATTCTCAGCTGCTTCAAGAAGCGGTGGGCCGCTGCGATCTGTGATTGACTAAAGGGCAGGTAGACCGGGGGGCCGTTCAGTCGCTCCAACCATTTCGCTGCAAGAAGGTCACGCAGCCCGCCGGGAGCCTCTTTTACGTCGGGTTCCAGCTGGAAAACCGTGTTGTTGAAACGTTGGTGCCGCCGCTCAACTTCGGTCAGAATCTTCGCTTCAAGTTCCGGTTTCAACCGCTCGACGAGATCCGGCAGGGTCGAAGCTAGGATTCGCTCGGCCAGCTGCGCGTCACCGGCGATGTAGCGAGCGTCCAACAGAGCTAGGATGAACTCAAAGTCCTCAAGGCTGAGACGATCGATTTCCTCCAAGGCCAGGACCTGGTGGCCCAAAGTGAGGCGAGCGTCCCACAAGGCTCGAAACAGCGGTCCGAACTGTTTCTCGACGGTCTGCGGGTCGTGCAGGGTGTGTACCAAGACTAAGTCGACATCTGAGAAAGGGAACTGCTCCCGCCGACCGTAGCCTGCGGAGGCCAATAGGACGGTTCCGGGGCAGGATAGGAACGGTCGCGCCAGTGCCTGCAACAACTCGTCCAGAACCCTGGTGTGGGCTTCGAGATACCGGTCCGGATCGTGGTCCTCGCGAAAGATGTTTCCCAAACGGGTTCGCTCCTCGGCATACAACGTACGCCAATGAACGACGGATGTTTCCATTGGAAAGCCATCTTAGCCTAAGTCGGGGGAAGAATCCGAAGGGAGAGTTTCCGTGGCCGCGACGGCTCCGGCGACTATGCGCTAAGATTGGGAATGAGGGCCGGCGCCGACCATGTTGCTTGTCTCCCAGCGAGTCTTCGACGGGTGTGCCCCCGACGGAAGTGCCCGGATCAGAGGAGCCCGTATAGCCGGACCGAATGAGTGGAACGAGGAGGTGAGGAAAGTTGAAGCGAGCTGAACTTCACGAAGGTCCGCCGTCAGGTCCGCTGACCTGCGAGCCTTTTCCCGGGTCCCGGAAAGCGTATCTTCGAGGTTCTCGGGCGGATATTCGGGTTCCGATGCGCGAGGTGGAGCTGTCCACTTTGGGTTCCCAGGGGTGTCGGTACCGGTACTTTCTGTATGACACCTCCGGGCCGTTCACCGACCCCGACGTCCGTGTTGACTGTGGGAAGGGCCTGCCTCCCGTGCGCGGGAGATGGATCGAGGAGCGCGGAGATACCGAAGTCTTATCGAACTACTCTTCGTGTTTCACACAGGAGCGCTTGGCCGATCCGCGCCTGGCCGAAGTGCGCTTTCCGGCTCCTCGCCCCTGCCGCCGTGCGAAACCCGGCCGGGTGGTAACCCAAATGCGCTATGCCCGGAATGGAATCGTGACTCCGGAAATGGAATACGTTGCTTTGCGGGAGAACCAAGCCCGCGAGCTGCTCGAGGAGGAGTTGGGGAGGGACTCCATCGTGTTTCGTCGGCATGCAGGCCGGGCTTTCGGGGCGGAATTGCCAGAGCGGATTACGCCGGAATTTGTGCGCGACGAAGTGGCGGCAGGTAGAGCGATCATCCCCGGCAACGTCAATCATCCCGAGCTGGAGCCCATGATCATCGGGCGGAACTTTCTTGTGAAGGTCAACGCCAACATAGGGAACTCGGTGGTGGTCTCTTCCATCGAGGAAGAGGTGGAAAAGATGGTCTGGGCCATCCGTTGGGGGGCCGACACCGTGATGGATCTTTCCACCGGCAAGAACATTCACGAAACCCGTGAGTGGATTATCCGCAACTCGCCCGTTCCGATCGGCACCGTGCCCATCTACCAGGCGGTGGAGCGCGTCGGGGGGAAGCCGGAAGACTTAACGTGGGATGTGTTTCGGGACACTCTGATCGAGCAGGCCGAACAAGGTGTCGACTACTTCACGATACATGCCGGTGTCTTGCTCCGTTACATTCCTTTAACGGCCGAGCGAGTCACCGGGATCGTCTCCCGAGGCGGTGCGATTATGGCCCGGTGGTGCCTGGCTCATCACCGGGAGAACTTCCTCTACGAGCACTTCGGCGAGATCTGCGAGATCCTGCAGGCCTACGATGTGGCCGTCAGCCTGGGAGACGGACTTCGGCCCGGGTCGATCGCCGACGCCAACGATGCGGCCCAGTTCGCCGAGCTGGAGACCCTGGGAGAACTTACGAAAATCGCCTGGGGGCATGACGTGCAAGTTATGATTGAAGGGCCGGGTCACATCCCGATGCAGCTGGTACGCGAGAACATGGAGCGTGAGCTGGACGTCTGTGCCGAGGCTCCGTTCTACACTCTTGGGCCGGTGACGACGGATGTCGCCCCCGGATACGACCACATCACCTCCGCCGTGGGGGCCGCGATGATCGGCTGGTTCGGCTGTGCTTTACTGTGCTACGTGACGCCGAAGGAGCACTTGGGTCTGCCGGACCGTGAGGATGTCAAGGCGGGTGTGATCGCCTATAGAATTGCGGCTCACGCCGCCGACTTGGCTAAGGGGCATCCGGCGGCCCAGATTCGCGACAACTTGCTGTCCCGGGCCAGATTCGAATTCCGCTGGGAGGATCAGTTCAAACTCGCCCTCGATCCCGAGACCGCCCGGGAGTTTCACGACGAGACGATGCCCGGCCATGGCTCGAAGGTGGCCCATTTCTGTTCCATGTGCGGGCCGAAGTTTTGTTCCATGGAGATGACCCGTGAGTTGCAGGGGTGTGCCGAGCGGCAAGCCGAGTCCCCCGAAGAAGCGGTCAGGCAAGGGCTGGAGGAAAAGGCGCGGGAGTTTGTGGACTCCGGAGCGGAGTTGTACGTAAAGAAGGACTGAGGGAACGAACCTTGGGTAGGAGTGGTTTGAAGCATGGATGTCGCCCGTTGTCCGTGGTGCTTGGGGGACGCTTTGTACATTTCCTACCATGATGAGGAGTGGGGCGTCCCAGTCCGTGACGACCGGGCGCTGTTGGCGAAGTTGATTTTGGATGGAGCGCAAGCTGGTTTGAGCTGGCTGACGATCCTCCGTAGACGGAAGGGTTACGAGGCGGCCTTCGATGGTTTCGACCCGGTACGAATGGCGGCTTACGACGAGCGGAAAATCGCCGCTTTGCTGGGCGACGGAAGGATCGTGCGGAACCGGGCAAAGGTGGAAGCCGCTGTCCGGAACGCAAGAGCCTATCTGGAACTTCGAGCCCGCGAAGGGAGCTTCTCCGATTTTTTGTGGTCCTTTGTCGGAGGCCGGCCGATTCCCCACGTTTGGGGCTCGGTGGAGGAGATTCCTCGGGAATCCGCGGAATCGAAGGCAATGAGTCGAGCTCTCAAATCGGCCGGTTTCCAGTTTGTCGGACCCGTGATCTGCTACGCCTTCATGCAGGCCGTAGGAATGGTGAACGATCACCTGGTGGATTGCTTTCGATACAAGCATTTGAGTGTGGATTCGGAAAGGACGTGAAGCTCCGACGAAGGTTCTCTTCTTAGGAAGGCGACAAGATGTTCAAAGGGCTCGGATCTGCGATAGGGGTGGCGGCTGTGCTTGCACTGGTCGGGCCGGCCGGTCGGAACTGCGACGCAAGTTCGGATGCTTATGAACTGAAGCGGCAATCGATGGTGGAGCGCCAGCTTGCCTCGCGGGACATCCGGGACCGCAGGGTGCTGGAGGCTATGAGGAAGGTGCCCCGCCACCTGTTCGTCCCCGAGGAGGTCCGCCGCTTTGCTTACGAGGACTTTCCGCTCCCCATCGGATACGATCAGACGATCTCCCAGCCGTACATCGTGGCGCTGATGACCCAGGCGGCGGAGCCGCGGAGCGGTGATCGGGCCTTGGAAATCGGTACGGGCTCGGGTTACCAGGCGGCGGTACTGGCCGAGCTGGTTGATGAAGTCTTTACGATTGAAATCGTACCGGAGCTTTGCCGGCGGGCGGCGGCGACCCTTCGGGAAATCGGGTACAAGAACGTGCACGTACGCTGCGGAGACGGTTACGCCGGTTGGCCGGAAGCGGCTCCTTTTGACGTGATTCTGATCACTGCGGCGGCACCCCGCATTCCTCAGCCGTTGGTGGACCAACTGGCCGAAGGCGGACGTCTGGTGGCCCCGGTGGGGAAGCCGGGAGCGATCCAGGAACTGGTGGTGTATCGCAAGAAGGACGGTCGGCTGCAGGAACGCCGATTGATTCCCGTCCGTTTCGTTCCCATGACGGGCCGGGTTCAGGAAAAGGGAGGGGAAGACGGACTCTAGCCGGCCGCCGGGTCTCCCGAACTGCTTCTGCGGCGATAGTACCAGTAAACGGGCAGGCCGGCAGCTACCGTGGCCGCACCGGCCGCCGCTTCGCCGGGATTGCTGAAAGCCGCGGCCGCCCGGAC
>JAPXNP010000064.1:0-8397 GCA_033811955.1 Acidobacteriota bacterium | reverse complement strand
GCGCTTTGTGGTGGGCGGTCCCATGGGTGACTGCGGACTGACGGGTCGGAAGATCATCGTTGACACCTACGGTGGTGTGGGGAGCCACGGGGGAGGAGCCTTTTCCGGGAAGGATCCTTCGAAGGTGGATCGCTCCGCCTCGTATATGGCCCGATACATAGCGAAGAACTGTGTGGCCGGCGGATTGGCCGACCGGCTGGCAGTGCAGCTGGCTTACGCTATCGGGGTGGCGGAACCGGTTTCGATTATGGTCGACACCTTCGGGACGGGCCGGGTGAGCGACGATATGGTGATCGAGCTGATTCGAGCCCATTTTCAGTTAACGCCGCGGGGCATCATCGAATGTCTGGACTTGAGGCGCCCCATCTACCGGAAGACGGCGGCATATGGGCACTTTGGTCGAGAAGACAACGCTTTTACGTGGGAGCGGACGGACAAGGCCGAGCTGCTGCGCGTCGAAGCCGGTTTGAGGGAATCAGACATTTCGTTGACGATGTCCTAGGCGGTGATGGAGCTACGTTGGAGGCCGAGCCGGTCCTCGGATGCCGACGTTCAATCGACCCAAGTAGTTGAAATCGCCGATCTGGTAAGTCTCTGGAAGAATCTCTTTGTACGAAGGTCAAGCTGCAATGAGGAGTTCTTCCGCAGGAAGGCGGCTAGCCGTTAACGAGAGAGACTTTTTGTAATGATTGTGAGTCTCTTGTCGGCTTGGGCGGCTTTGCTGCTTATGAGTGGGCTACAGAACGACGCACAGCCCTCACAGGAGCTTCCGCGGTTTCGGGTAGAAGCCTTTTCGACCACTTTGGAAGTTCGCGTAGTAGATGAAAAGGGTCGATTTGTGCACGGTCTTACCACCCACGACATTCAGGTCAGGACCGACGGCGGGCGCCGTCCAATTCGTGTGGTGGAGGAGCGAGGAGGGGTTCGCCTCAACCTAGCCGTTTTGGTGGACATCGGATCCGAGATGCAGCTGGACGAGCTGAAGGCTGCCCGAGAGGCGATCTTCGAGCTGATCCATTTGCTGGAGCCCGAAGATCGTATCAGCCTGTTTGCCTATGACCGCCACGTGCGGCTTTTAGCCGGTCCCACCACGGACCGGCATGAGCTGGTAGAAGCTCTTTGGAACCTTTCTATCGGGGGACGTTCGTCTTGGTGGAAACGGCTGGGAAGGCTTTTTTCGTCATCCGCATTGACCGGGTTTGCCGTCGACGAAGCCTTACTTCGGCTCGAAGAGGAGAGCGACGGGGTGCCGGTGATCCTGGTGTTTTCCTCCGCCTTCGGCAACATAGGTCGGGCGACCGAGGAGCACGTAGCGCGCTATCGGGCGAGGATCTTTGGGGTTGGTTGGGGGAATCCGACGGGAAATATCTTCAATCTGGGCGCGGATCGCAGGACGATTCAGCGGCTGGTAGGGACGAGCGCCGGCGTCATGTACTCCGGCTCGGAAATCGCCGAGAGAGTGACGTACCTTGCAGAAGCCCTTAAGAGTTACTACTTGGTGGTCTATGTACCAGAGAGCGAGGAAGCGCCCAAGGAGATTCATGTCGAGTATCCATCTTGCCGGAAGTGTTGGATTTCGTTTCGTCCGACCTGGGGACCCGAGCAGGGACGTGAGTCGGTTGAGTAGCTCCGGGTACCGACCGGTTTCACCAGGCAATCCCCGAATGGGCCTGACACCGAAAGGCGCTTGCTCGGCTGAGGATGTACACGGCGTCCGGTAATCCTGGGTTCCGGAACTCCGGGCACAAGTTTTCAACCTGGTACCCGGTCACCGTATGCTTGACCGAGCTCGAAGTTCCGAAGAGCGGGAGGCTGGAGCCGATCTGAGCGAGGAGATCCGAAGGGCTTTCGACGGAGCCGTCAATCGCGAATCCCGAGGTTCGACCGGATCAGACGCGGGGTCCCCCATTATCCCTCTGAAGGCCGGTACGTTGCCGGCAGCCGCGACGCCGGAGGTGCCGGGGTTTTCACATCCACCTACCTAGCGTGTCGCTCAGGAAGATTTGTACTAGATTCATATCGAAGAAGAGTTGCACGCCGGCTACAAATACGAAAATCATGATGATACGATTGAAGACCCGTTCGGAAACGCGATCGTGCAACCACTTTCCCAAGTAGGAACCTACCGGAATCAAACCGATCAGATAGAGGTCAAAGAAAAGGACGTCCTTCCGGATCAGTTCTGTAGCCACGAAAAACGGTAACTTCGTAAGGTTGATCAAGGTGAAGGTCCAGGCCGTTGTGCCGACGAACAGACTCTTTCCCAAGTTCTGGGCGAAGAAGTAGAAGGAAACGAGAGGACCGGCGGCGTGGGCGATGGTGGAAGCGAATCCGGCGGTGAACCCTAAGACCAGAGCGGCCATGCGCCGGAGACGTAAACGTCTTGCCCACTGCTCGGCCCATTCCCGCGCGAGGATGTAGAGGGCGAAGAGGATGGCGATCGCCCCGATGAATCGCTTGAGGAGAGCGGCGTAAGGTTCCACCCCATCCCGGCCGATGTTCCACCAGACGAGGGCACCCAGCAGAATGCCCCCGCAGGCGGGAAGGAAAATCTCCAAGATCAGACGCCAATCCTTGTTGTCACGATGGTGGTAGACGGCATTAAGATCGAGCAGGACCAGCAAAGGCAAGAGACTGGCGACGACTTTGTCCACCGGCATCACGAGAACCATGAGGGGGATGGTGAGGATGCCGACACCGCCGGCGAATCCCGATTTGCTGATTCCCTGAATCAGGATGCCGGTTCCCACGAACAGCCAGAAAACGCTCGCAGGAATACCGGGCAGGAAAAAACCTTCGGGCATAAACCGTGTTTCTCCAAGGCGCCGTCTTCCGCGCCGAAAAGACCGGAAGGGCCATTCTTCACCACCGCGAACGGGGTACCCCTCCTGCGACAGGGCGCTATTATAAGCGGGGTCGGGCGACCACTGGGCGGATGATTCGCCCGACGTTGCCGCTCGTTGTATTTCCTACTATGGTAGGGGTGATGAACCGACGAGGCTTCTTGAGTCTTGCGGCGCCCGCGACGGGCTTCTTTCCGCAGCTGCGATCGCCCGAGGCGTGGCTGAAAGTCCTGGAAGTCCATCAGAGTGTCTCCGGCGAGCCGGAAACAATTGCGCGAGACGAGAGCTTTTGGGAACCCGTACGGCGAGCCTTCGAGGTGGATCGAGGCCTGATCAATCTAAACAATGGAGGCGTCAGCCCCTCGATTGCGGGAGCGCATCGCTTGTTGCAGCACTATCTGGATACATCGAATCTTGCTCCTAGTTATTACATGTGGGACGTCCTTGAACCCGGTAGGGAGGAGATTCGCCGGGGTTTGGCACGATTGTTCGGATGCGATCCGGAGGAGTTGGCTATTACAAGGAATGCTTCCGAAGCTCTGATCACGTGCCAGTACGGTTTCGATCTGGAGCCGGGAGACGAGGTGCTTACCACGAACCAGGACTATCCCCGGATGCTGGACGCTTGGAAGCAGTTGGTTGCGCGTCGAGGCGTCGTTTTGCGACAAATCTCCCTCCCGGTTCCCGCCGAAGATGAGGAAGAGGTCGTCGCGCGGTTTGAGCTCGCGATCACCTCGCAGACACGGATCATCCTGCTGTGTCACATGATCAACTTGACGGGGCAGATCTTGCCGGTGGCAAAAGTGGTACGCATGGCGCGGAGACGATCGGTTCCCGTCATTGTGGACGGGGCCCACAGTTTTGCTCAGCTGGACTTTCGGCGGGACCACCTCGATTGCGATTATTTTGGGGCCAGTTTGCACAAATGGCTTTTTGCACCGGTAGGCGCCGGGATGCTTTATGTCCGCCGGGATCGGATTTCCTCTTTATGGTCTTTAATGCCGCACGCCGAGGGCCGGGAAGGGGATGTCCGGAAGTTTGAGGAGGTCGGCACGCATCCGGCGGCGAACGCCCTGGCGGCGGGACCCGCTATCCTGCTGCAGGAGCAGTTGGGTGCGGCGCGCAAGGAGGCCCGCCTCCGGTTCTTGAAAGATTACTGGGCCCGTCCGTTGGCCGGAGAGCGGCGGGTGATTCTACACACGAGCTTGGATCCCCGCTTCTCTTGCGGAATTGCCACCTTCCAAGTGGACGGAATCAACAGCACCGATCTTGCTCGTTTCCTGTGGAAGAAGCACAGGATTCTGACCAGCACGGTACATCACCCGGAATTCGAGGGAATCCGAGTCAGCCCGAGCCTGTATACCACCTTGGCGGAACTGGATCGCTTCTGTGAAGCGGTTCGGGAGGCGATTCGCGGAGGAGTGGACTAGGGCGGACGACAGTTGTGCGGGCGGAAGCCGGCTTACCGGCGCACCGTTTCTCTCGTGGGTCTTGGAAGTTTATTCAGCTGGGGAAGCCACATAACTTCGCGGTTGCCTAGGCTCCTGCCGAAGCACTATTAGTGTCGCCGCTTATGCCGAAGGGCCCGAGCGGGGCGAGTGAGCTTGGAGCTGCCAGGGAAGAACCAGGTTCTCATCGCCAATTCCGCCAAAGCGGATGAAGCCGGACGAAACGCGTTGAAGAAGTCCGGCAGGTTTGGCGAGCAAAATCGCCGGAGGGACGATCTACGCCTCATGAGGGATTGGCGGGATTCGCGCGATTTGCGTCCGAGGTCTCCTGGTCGAAGACGTCCAGCAGGGCCGAACGGACGACGTGGCGCACCTGAGAGGGGTCGATGCCGTAGCGACATTCGAGCTCCAAAGACGTCATAGGACAGTCCGGGATACCGCACGGGTTGATGCGCCGGAAGTAGCCGAGATCGGGTGTCACGTTCAGAGCAAATCCATGCATCGTGATCCAACGGCGCACACCTACCCCGATGCTTGCCAGTTTGCCTCGCTCGGTCCAGACGCCGGTTAGTCCAGGGCGCCGAAAAGCTCGCACCGAAAAACGCCCGGCCGTTCGAATCAAAACTTCCTCCAGATCGCGCAGGTAGCGGTGTACGTCTCGGCTTCGGCGAGAAAGGTCCAGATGAAGGTAGCCGATCAATTGTCCGGGACCGTGGTAGGTGACGTCCCCTCCCCGATTGATGCGAAAGACGGGAATTCCCGAGTCATCCCCCTCATTGGACAAAAGGTTGCTGTCGCGTCCTCGGCGTCCCAAGGTGAATACGTGAGGATGCTCAAGCAGGTAAACAATCTCCTCTTGCCCCCGAGCCACGGCCTCAACGGCCCTCTCTTGCAGTACGAGGGCGTCGGCATAATCTACTTGGCTTAGGTCGAAGATGCGCATTCGGATCCTTCCCGCCGTGGTGCTTTCATTGTAACCCTCGGGTACCGCGGGCCGATGCTAGAATGCCCTGTAGATCGGGATGCAGCGGATCAACAAGCTTGTGAGGTCAGACGTCCGAGGCCCATGGCTGATCAGTCTGATTCTCCTAACCTTTGTTGTCTTTGCCCGGGAGTTTGGTCGGCTTGCCGAGCTGTTGATTCAGAAACAGGCCGACGTCATAGTCACGGGGAAGGTTGTCTTGTGTCTTCTGCCCAGCATTCTGGTCTTCAGCCTCCCCTTTTCTCTACTCATCGGCATCATGATCGGACTGAGCCGGTTGTCGGGGGACAACGAGATCACGGCGCTTCGTGCGGTGGGTACAAGCTCTTGGCAATTGGTGCGCCCGTTGCTCCTTTACGGAGTGCTTACGGCGTTGTTAACGGCTCTCGGCACGATTTACCTATTGCCGAGGGCGAACTGGGAGCTCCGCTTACTTCGCGAAGAGATTCGGACCGCTCCCGCTTACACTCAGCTAAAGCCAAGGGTCTTTTTCGACCAATTTCCCGGTCTTCTCCTGTACGTGGAGGACGTCGATCGGGAACATTCCGAATGGAAGGGAATCCTGGTGGCCGATCTAAGGGTTCCCGGGGAAGAGCGCTTCATCCTCGCCGACAGAGGCTACCTGGCGGAGGCGAATTCTCGGCATTGGGTACAGCTTCACTTCGAACGGGGATCGGTTTACGCCCTCAGTAACGTATCCCCCGAGAGAGCGACCGTCAGCCGGTTCCGTACGTTGGACATTCCGCTGGAATTGCCGGCGGAAGCCGAAGTCCAAAAGGTGAAGCGCCCGCATGACAAGACGTTTTCCGAGCTTTTGGAGGATCTTTGGGGAGGTTCGGGAGAGGTAAGGAGATCGTCGCGGGTTGAGCTCAATCGACGGCTTGCTCTCGCTTCAGCCCCGCTGTTTTTTCTCCTTCTGGGAGTTGGTTTGGCGGCCCGTCCGAGCCGAGGTGGACGAGGTTACGGCTTCGTCATCGGCGTCGTTGCAGCCTTTTCTTATTATGTCGTCTTCGCCACCGGAAGTTCGCTGGCGCGACTGGGTACGCTGCCGGTTCTGGCGGGCGTATGGGGGGCCGATCTGTTGACGCTGGGAATAGGCTGGGCCAGCCTCCATACCGCAGACCGTCCTTCCCGGCTGGCGATGCGGCTTGCTTCCTCCCGATTGGGAAGTCTGCTGTGCTGCTTGTCTGATCGGATCCGATTGACAACTATGGAAACGGGCCGATTCCTGCGGAAGGCTCTGGGACGTCGCTCGACCGTCCGGTCTCATGTGCGCTTCCGCATCGCCCAAATCCTCGATCTGTTCATGGCCCGTACATTCCTGTTGTACCTCGCGGCCGCCCTCGGAGTTTGTCTCGCCCTAGTCTATCTGTTCACGTTTTTTGAAATCGTGGACGAAGTGGTGGCCAACGAAATTCCGTACCGTATGGTCGCGGAATACTTCTTCTTCTTGCTACCGCACTTCGGTATTCAGTTGGCTCCTTTCGGGGTCCTTTTGGGAATCCTGATTACGCTGGGTTGGCTTGAGCGGACGAATCAGCTGACTGCTCTGAAGGCGTGCGGAATTAGTCTGTATCGGACCATAGTGCCCTTACTGGTAACGACGGTGGCCGTCACCGGTGTCGTTTTCGTAGTTCAAGAAGAAGTGGCTCCTTTCGCCAATCGGAGACAGGACTACCTGCGGGGCATCATCAAGGGCCGCCCGCCTCAAGTGTCCGAGCCCGGAGATCATTGGATTTTCGGCCAGAACCAGCGACTCTACCACTACCGGCTCTTCCACCCGCAGCTACGCCGGTTCGTCGATCTTTCCGTGCTGCAGCTGGATCTTAAGGGCGGCACGATTCAAGAGATCATTAGGGGCGAGCAGGCGCTTTGGGATCCCCGGCAGCAAATATGGAGACTGAGTCAAGGGTGGCACCGAACTTTCGATCCTAACGCGTTCGCTCCGTTTGAAGAGTACGTCCTCTCAGTTTCGGAAGGCCCCGAGTTTTTTGGGCAGGAGGTCCGGGAGTCCAACAAGATGAAGTACGTCGAGCTGAAGAGGTACATCGAGAATCTCCAACTCGGAGGTTTCGACGTCGATTACTTGAAGACGGAGCTGTACAAGAAACTCTCGTTTCCTATTCTCAGCGTGGTGATGGCGCTTCTTGGGATTCCGTTCGCCCTGACTTTGGGGCGCCGAGGAGCCCTCTATGGTGTCGCTGCGGGCGTAGTTCTCGGAATCGCAGCCTGGGGCGCTTTCGGGGTGTTTGACGTGCTCGGGGCGAACAGCCTTTTAGCTCCGGCTCTCGCTGCCTGGGGCGCCAACGCGGTTTTCGGAGCGGGAGCCGTTCTTCTGCTGTCATGGGTCCGTACCTGAAGGAGCTGTCCGGGCCACCCGGGGACGAAAACGGCGGAGGTCGATCCGTTGTTCGGAGCACCGACGACGGCTTGGGAAGAACTACTTCGAGTCGAGGAAGTACAGTAGCGGAGCAAGCTCTTTCACCGGAACGCGAAGCACGATCCGCTCTCCGTGATCAGCAATGTCCACCGTGACCAAATCATTCTCCTTGCTTACGCGAACAAACGTATCAGGCTCCTGGACTTCCACCAGGACACCGCTGTCCAGTTTGGCCAATTCGTCGACGACGGTAGCCAGGGCGGGATAGATAGGCGCCAACTCTCGACGGGCCTCCGCCAGAGCCGAATCGGGGACGAAGCGAAGAGCAACGGGAGCCAAGCGGATGGGCACCTGAATCGTGGCATGGCGGCCGCCGCTTGCAATCCGCACCTCGATCATCGGCGAGGTGGTCAGAACGAGGGTCAGACCGCCAAGGACACCTAAGATAGCCCCCGCGACGGCTGCCAGAATCTTACCGGTCACTGAAGGTCACTCCTCGAGGTTGCCCGTGCTGGAGCCGTCCGTCCAAACCCGAACATAGGTGTCCTTGTCCCGTACCCGAACCAGCTCCCGAGGCGGTGCATTTCGAAGTACCGCAAGGGCGGCCCGCAGATCCAGTTCTTCGCCCTCTCCGGATAACAGGGCGTCGACTACCTCTGCGGGAACTTGTACAAAGACGGTCTTTTCCGAATTCTCGGTGGAAGTGATGTAAAGCTGACCGTTCTTGAAAATAACCTGGACCTG
>JAPXNP010000063.1:0-8543 GCA_033811955.1 Acidobacteriota bacterium | reverse complement strand
GTCCTGGAGCATCTCGACGTCGTCGGGGTCCACTGCCTCACGGGCCAGCTGGACCTCCTGCAGCTCCTTCTTACCGTTGAGTACCACCCGAACCGCTCCACCTCCGCTCACACCTTCGACGCGCATCGAGGTCAAAGTGGACTCCATCTTTTCCTGCATGGCCTGAGCTTGTTCCATTAGGCGCCGGAGTTGTTTCGGATTCATCGTCTTCACCACCTTCCTGGGAATGCTCCTGTAAGGAGCGGGATTCCAGTGTACTCTTACCCAAGGCGAGCCGATCCACGCGTGAGCCGATCAGCGGCATCCACTTCAAGGCTGCTTTTTCACCACGGCACGGCCCGGAAAATGCCGCAAGAATTCCTCCACCCGTGGATCTTGTAAGACCGAGCGCTCGTGATTCTGCACCTCAGCCCTTTGCTTCTGTTGCGGGGCGGGATTCTTCTCGAGCTCGATTCTCACATCCGTCACCGGGTTACCTAGAATTTCCGCGCACGCCTTCTTCAGGGCGTCCCGCTTATGCATCAGTACCTTGGCGTCGAACTCGTCGCCGGCGCGGAAGCGCACGTTCAGTTTGTCACCCTCCAAAGCGATGTGCGAAGCCGTCTGGAGCTCCGAAAAAAGGTCAACAAAGCGTTCCCGCCAGTCCGGTTGCACGATGGAAGTCTCGGCGGGCGAAGCCGACGGTTCGGATGACGCGCTCTCAGTCTGAGAAGCCTCCTTACGAGGCACCCCGGGGCCCTTCGAGGATCTCTTCCGCTCAACCGCAGCGGCTCTCTCCTGTTCGTTCTCCAGGAGGGTTTTCCCGACTCCTTCCCCTCCGGCCACCGACTGCAGGCGACCAATAACCTCTTCGATGGAAGGCAATCTCATCACCTCCACCAGCTTCAGAAGCGCCAGTTCTAAGTGGATCTCCGGATAAACCTGCCAACGCAGCTCCGCGGCGGTCCGATTCAGCACGTCGTACAGGCGAATCAAGTCCAGTTCCGAGAATTCCCCCGCCTGGGCCTCCAGATCGGTCCGATCGCTGTCGGGGAGCCGAAGGAGATCCGGGTCCCACCCCGCCACCTTGAATACCAAAACATTCCGAACCCTTTCGATGAGCTTTTGCGCGATCTGAAGCGGACTCAAACCGCTCCCGACGAGCTGCTCCAGGCAGGCCATCAGCTGCTCGCGCTCCCCTTCCCGAATCGCCTTCAGCAATGCGCCCACCGCCGATTGGTCGGGAATACCCAATAGGATACGCACGTCCTCGTCGCTGATTTCGTCTCCGGAGAAGGCTATCAACTGATCCAGAGCCGACTGTGCGTCTCGCATGCTACCTTGACCCGCGGCGGCAACCGTCGCCAAAGCATAGTCCGTAATCCCGATTCCCTCACTCTGACAAATCAGGCGCAGCCGATCTTGAATCAGCCGGAACGGAATAGGCTTAAAGTCGAAACGCTGACAGCGGGAGGTTATCGTGGCGGGAATCTTCTGGAACTCCGTAGTCGCCAGGATGAACTTGACGTGACCGGGAGGCTCTTCCAGTGTCTTGAGCAGCGCGTTGAAGGCTTCACTGGTCAACATGTGCACTTCGTCAATAATGTAAATCTTGAACCGGTCACGGGCCGCACCGTAACGAACACTTTCCCGCAGTTCCCGGATCGAGTCGATACCTCGGTTCGACGCCGCATCGATTTCCAACACGTCAACCGAATTGCCCTCTGCGATCTCAACGCACGAGGGACACTCGTTGCATGGCTCTTGACTAATCCCTTGACAGCAGTTCAGCGCCTTGGCCAAAATCCGAGCCGTGGTCGTCTTGCCCACCCCTCGTACCCCCGAGAATAGAAAGGCATGGGCAATCCGGCCACTGCCGAGAGCATTCCGCAACGTCTTGGTGACCGTCTCCTGTCCAACCACGTCAGCGAAAGATTGCGGACGCCATTTTCTCGCGATCACCCGGTATGTCATGGCGGGTATTCACCCATCTACGAGCGAGCCTTTGATCGTACCTGTGCGGGACAGGTTCCGGAGGGCCTGCGGCACACGCCCTGATCCTCTTAATGCTGCTTCCTTCCGGACCTGACATGATTCGAGGGGGGCGTTGCACAGGATCCGGAACCTGATACGTTCCACCTCGAAGACTATACCACGGTCCCCGCCCCCGCCCGTTACCCCGGAATCGAGCCTTAAACGATCTCTCGCCCGCACCCGGTTACCGGCGCCCGGCCTTACTCCAGCTCGAACTCGACCGGCTCTCCGGCCTGCGAGTGCGGCGCAATCCAAACCTGGAACCTTCCCGGCTCGGCCTCCCAGCGAGCGTCCGCCGTGTAGAAAGCCAGATCCTTCTCGGTGAGAGTGAAGGTAACCTTTTCGGACTGTCCAGGCTCCAACTCAATCTTCTGGAATCCCCGCAACTCCCTAACCGGACGCGTCAAGCTGCCGACCATGTCCCGAACATACAGCTGCACCACCTCAGTTCCGGCCCTGGAGCCGGTGTTCTTCACCGTCGCCGAGACTTGCAACCTACCCCCGCGCTGGAGCTTTTCCGAGCCGAGCGTCACCGGTGAGTACTCGAAGGTCGCGTAGCTCAACCCGTAACCGAAGGGAAACAGCGGATCGTTCGATTCGTCCGTGTAATGCGACCAAAAGACCATATCGGACGGACCCGGGCGTCCCGTGTTTTTGTGGTTGTAGTAGAGGGGCAACTGTCCCACTCGGCGCGGAAAGGAGACCGGCAGTTTCCCGGAAGGATTGTAATCTCCGAAGAGCACGTCGGCGATGGCATGACCCGCTTCCGAACCGAGAAACCAGGTCTCCAGAATCGCCGGTGCGTTCTCGGCGATCTCGGGGATAGCCAAGGGACGTCCGTTCATCAAAACGACAACCGTCTTCGGGTTGGCCTCGAGCACCGCCTTAACCAGCTCGTCCTGCAATCCCTTCAGGCCGATTTCTGTTTGACTACGCCCTTCACCGGTCTGGAAAGCGTCCTCTCCCACAGCCAAGATCACAACGTCGGCCTGACGAGCCGCCTCAACCGCTTGAGGAATGCCCGATCGGTCCGTCGTATTGAACACCAGGTTCTGCGCAAAACTTCGTTCCTCGCCGGCCAGCAACGCGACCCCGAGCTCGTAGACCACTTCGGTAGACGTTCCGACGGCTTCTCGGACTCCTTCCAGCAGAGAAACAGCGGAGTTCGGAACAGCGTTTCCGCGCCAGCTACCCAAGGGTGCGTCCTTGTCGGCGGCCAAAGGCCCGACAACGGCAATGCGCCCGAGGCTCTTCGACAAAGGAAGCAGGCCCCCGTCGTTCTTCAACAACACTATGGACTTGCGAGCCACGTCCCGAGCGATCTTCAGATGATCCGGGTGCAGCAGCAAACGCTTCTCCCTATCCGGATCGGAGTAGCGGAAGGGATCGTCGAACAACCCCAGCCGGTACTTCACCCGCAAGATCCGCCTAACCGCCTCGTCGATCAACTTGATGTCGATCACACCGGTTTCGACGAGGTTTTCCAAATGCTGGATGTATGCCCGACCTTCCATGTCCATGTCCGATCCGGCCAAGGCGGCCAGACGCGCGGCGTCCTTTAAATCGGACGCGTAACCATGGGGCACCAATTCGGCGATGGAGCCCCAGTCGGAGACGACGAAGCCCTGGAAACCCCATTCTCGTTTGAGGATTTCGCGTACCAAATAGACGCTGCCGGTGGCAGGGATACCGCCGATTTCATTGAAAGAGTTCATCAGTGTGGCCACACCGGCCTTGATGGCCGCCTGAAACGGCGGCAGCACCACATTCCTGAGTGTGGCCTCAGAGATGTCGACGGTATTGTAATCCCTCCCCCCCTCGGCAAATCCGTAGGCCGCGTAATGCTTGACGCAAGCGGCGACGGTGTCGACGGCGGCCAGGTCCGCTCCCTGAAATCCGTGAACCCGCGCCACCGCCATCTGGGCGCCTAGAAACGGATCTTCCCCGGCACCTTCCATGATCCGCCCCCAGCGTGCGTCCCGGCAGATGTCCACCATCGGCGCAAATGTCCAATGCAGACCGGCGGCGGCGGCTTCCGTCGCGGCTACCCGGGCCGAAGCCTCGACGGCCTCGACATCCCAGCTGGCAGCCTCTCCCAAAGGAATCGGAAAAATCGTCCGAAATCCATGAATGACGTCAAAACCGAAAATCAAAGGAATGCCCAACCGACTCTCGTTGACGGCCAGTTCCTGGGCCCGGCGCGTAGCCGCCGCCCCGATGACGTTCAGCATGGAGCCCACCCGCCCCTGGCGGATGTCGTCATACTGCCGTCGTCCCCAGCCTGCATCCGGAGGCGGCCCGGTCAGATCGAAGCTACTGCTGTACTGGTTCATTTGACCGATCTTCTCCTCCAGCGTCATCTTCGCGAGAAGCTCGTCGATCTTCCGTTCCACAGCAGGATCAACCTGAAATCCGGACGCAGACAAAGCCGAAGCGCCCATCATCCCCAAAACCGCCACGCACCCCCCAATCCATGCAGCCTTCCTCACGGTAGTCTTCCTCATGCCGACCTATTGTGCCCGAAACATCCGCCGGATCAAAGAACAATCCACAATCCAGAAGAAGATCAAACGAGTTCTCGGCGCCGGAACATACCGGCACTCGACAGCCCCGGGGATTTCTCTTGCAGGCAGCGGACCTTCGGGGTGGTGTGTGGTCTGAATAGACACGCTTTACTGAAGCAGAAGCAGTTCGTGGTAGCGTAAGCGGACTGAGTCGAGAGGCTCACCGCAGGAACCGGAAACCCGACAACTCGAGCTCCGCATGGCCCGCCATCCAGTCCTCCGGAAAGTCTTCCACATAGAAGGAAATGGCTCGTTCGCCTCGGGGCTCGAGAGGAGGCGTATACGGCCCCGGGCGAATCGGCGTGTGGACCGACTGCCCGACAAGCTGGTCGAAATTGAAGTACAGGAGCGTTACCTCAACCACGTCCAAGGACTGGTCACCACTGTTGGCGACTATGGCGGAAATCATCAAGACCCGCTTACGAGCGAAGTTCAGCCCCATCTGAATTTTCGTGTTCCTCAGATCCACGTACGGGCGATATTGCTCGAACCTGGGATCCCCGGCACGCAAGATACCGGTTAAGGGCTCCTCTGGAGGTGGAGCGGGTGGTTCGTAAAAATACACAACCAGACCCGCCGCGAGTAGACAGACAACCACGGCAATAACAATGTAGACCGCTGATATTCCGGTCGATGAGCGTTTTCCTACCTGAAACATAGAGCTCTCACCTTTCCCGGAAGACCGCGGTTCGGAAGTCGGCGATTCGGTTCATCGCCCACAGCCGCCGAAACCCCATTCTCTCCAGTCAGTCTCTGAGCCGCCCCTCCTTCAACCGCCGCCAGAAAGGCTTGCAACCAATCCGAATCTTCAGGAATCATCGGAATCCTCTTGGGAAGCCTGCCCAAGGAGTACGAACTCGGTACGGCGGTTCTGCGCGTAGGCTTCTTCCGTTGTGCCCGGAACCCGCGGTTTCTCCTCCCCCCAGGAGAACGTCTCAAGCCGATTCGGATCCATCCCCCGACTGATCAGGTAGTCGCGAACCACCTGGGCCCGGCGGTCACCCAACGCCAGGTTGTATTCTTCGCTGCCGCGCTGATCGGTGTGTCCCTCCAGGCGGACTCGTAAGTGGCGATTCTCGCTCCGCATGAGCCAACGCAGATTCGCCTCCAAAACCAGCTTCGCCTCCTCCGTCAGCTCCGCGCTGTCAAAGGGAAAGAAGACCGGACGCACAGCTTCCTCGAACCTACGCTCGAGAGGCATAGCTTCCAGTTCCTCCTCTTGGACATCCTGATCTCCTCCCGGCGTGAGCCGAGGCCCGACTTGAACCTGTACTTCCCGGCTGATTCTTCCGCCCGGCCCCTCCGCCCAAACGGTATAGCTTGTCGTGCGATCCGGGAAAAAGCGGATCCGGCCGCTCGTGTCCACATCTCCGATGTTGGGTTCGATCCACACGCGAGTAGCTCCCTTCGATTCCCAAGTCAACAAAGCGGACTCCCCGGGAGCGATCGTTTCCGGTTCGACGAACACCGTCAGTTGCGGTGCCGCAAGAATTCCTTCCCGATCGGTAGAATCCGGTTCGGGCGCCGGAGCGGGCACCCTAGCCTCCGGCGGCGGCGGTAAGGGTGGAGGTGGACGTCTTCCGCAACTCGCTACGGCAACCATAAACAAGAGTAGAAAGTATCCGTAGCGACTTGCCTTCCGGCGCCAGACCGAACCTTTCTCCCTTGCATCTCGATCCCCGCGCCGAAAATCCTTCATCACTCAGCCTTTTTGCCCACAAACACCGCCGTGTAGTTTAGCGGATCAAGGAAAGCACGGGCAACCCTTCGCACGTCCCGGCACCTTACCTCACCGATCAGCTCATCGTAGCGGGCCGGGAAGTCATCTCCCAGACCGAACACCTCCATCCCCAAAAGCAGCCGAGCCACCGAGAGGTTCGACTGAAATTCCAAAGGGAAACTTCCCGTCAGATAGCTCTTGCCTATTTCCAACTCCTCCTCGGTGGGACCTTCCTCACGAAAGCGACGCACTTCCTCCACCAGAATCCGGTGGGCAAGCCGGGCCCGCCGGGGATGGGTACCCGCGTAAGCGACGAACCGCCCGGGATAAATCCCGGCCGAATCGCTCAAATCAGCAAAAGCAACATAAACGAGCCCCATTTCGTCACGCAACCTTTGCGGAATTCGGCTCACGAAACCGTTGCCCCCTCCCAGTACGGCATCCATCACCTGCGCCGCATAGAAATCCGGATGAGTCCTGTCCATTCCCAGGTGTCCCAAAAAAACGTGAACCTGCTCCCGCTCCAAGAAAAGCTCAACCCGCTCAGGGCTCGTTTGTCTATCGAACGGTCCGATCCTCATCCTGACTTGGTCGGGATTGCTCCACCCGGCGAACTGCTCGGCCACGACGGATTCCGCCGCCGAAGCTTCCACATCTCCGACTACGATGACGTAGCACCCCTTCGGACCGTAACGCGTCGCGTGGAAGTGCACCAGGTCTTCCGACGTGACGGATTGTATGGACTCGGGGGTTCCCAACGTTGGAAAGGCCAGGGACGTACCTCGATAGATTCGTGAATTGAGCGCCTGGCTCCCCAGGAGCTCACCGTCGTCGGCACCAGCCTCAAGATGTTCAAGAATCAGGTTGCGTTGCCGCCGTATGCGCTCGGCTGGGAAAATCGCCCTTTGCGCCATCTCCGCCAAGCACTCGACCCCCGACTCCAGGAAACGACTTTGGAGCGTCAGGCAGACACCGGTAATCTCCCGTTCGCAGAACGTGTGCATCTCGGCGCCCATATCTTCCAGCCGGCGCGAGAGCTCTTCATGCGTCCAGCGCTCGGTTCCCTCGTCCAGCATCCGAGCGACAAAGTTGGCCAGTCCCGGTTGGTCCGGAGGATTTTGATCTTTTCCGACCAGTAGGAACAGGTTCACCGAGACCAGGGGCACCGCCGATGTACGGTGATGTAAGAACACAACCCCGTTGTCGAATCGGCTTCGATGAAAAGAAAAATCCTTCATTCCCCTTCACGTCCGGGCCCGTTGCAATCCGACCGCCTTGCTTCCGGGGGCCAAAAACCGTTGAGCGGTCCTCTGCAAATCTTCCGTCGTGAGACGCGACACGTGCTCTATCACTTCCCGCAAGCGTTCCCAACGCACCAGCGTACCGTACAGTCCCAGCTGAAAAGCTCGGTCAATGCCCGTTTCAAGATCCGCCAAGAGCGAAGTGACGGTTTGATTCCGGGCACGCTCCAGTTCCTCGGCTGAGAATCGCCCCTCGCACACCCCCTCGAAAACTTGCTGGACCTCCTGTTCCACTTGCTCGGGGGCGATTCCCTTCAGCAACTCCATGTGAAGGTAATAGAGAGACGGGCACTGGGTCTCTTCAAAGTCCGTGTTGAACGTGGAAACCAACTCCCGTTCTTCGAGGAGGCGTCGATGTAAAAGTGACAATCTCCCTTGACTCAGAAGCCGATCGAGGACCAGAAACGGAGGGAAATCTTCATCATCCAAACCGGGCGCCCGATAGGCCAGCAGCAAGCGATCGATGTGTCCCGGTCGCTCTGTCTCCCAGAAAACGGGACCCGGTGACAGCTGGACCGTCCCCGTTCCATCCCACACTCCCTTTGTTCCGGGAGGCCGGATACCGCCGAAGAGGGCCTCAATTTCCTCCAGTGCCAAAGCAGGCTGGTGACCCCCCACCAAAACGATGATCGCCCGGTCGGGGCGGTAGTAGCGGCGGTAAAACTCCTGCAGCCGACTTCTCTCGAGTTGGGCAACATCTTCCGGAAAACCGACGACGGGATGGCCGTACCCCCCCTCTCCAAAGACCCGGCGATCAATCTCCCAGTGCAAGACCTCCCAAGGATCGTCCTGCTCCATGGCAATCTCTTCCAGGATGACTTCCCTTTCCCGCTCCAGAGCTTTCGGTTCGAACAAGCATCCCTGCATCCGATCCGCTTCCATCTCCAGGGCGACCGACCATCGATCCGCCGAGAAGACAAAGAAGTAGGCGGTGAACTCATAGCC
>JAPXNP010000062.1:0-8596 GCA_033811955.1 Acidobacteriota bacterium | reverse complement strand
TACGGCAAACTTCGTGGATCCCTTGGCGACCCTCAAAGTCGTTCAGGGGCTGGAAGAGTATTGCCTGCGCCATGGGTTGGAGAATATCCGATCCGTCATCGGTTCCTTGCAGCCGATTCCCCAAGACGGTTTCGTTTACTACTAGAGGCACTGCACAGGAAAGCGTCGTCATCGGAAGCCTCGAGCTCGGCGGGAAAGCGACCGAGGCACGACGGGACGGTTACCCAAGGGGTTGGGGCTTTGCCGAAAGTGCCTCGAAGTCCGAGAGGAGCTTTGTTCATGCGCCTATCACCGGAAGAACGATTGATCGTCGCCCTCGATGTTCCAACCATCTCCGAGGCCGGGGACATGGTTAAACGGCTCAAGGGACTGGTTCGGACCTTCAAAGTAGGCCTCCAGCTTTACACCGCCGCCGGACCGAAGATCGTCGAGACAATCCGCAAGCTGGGGGCCGAGGTCTTCCTCGACTTAAAGCTGTACGACATCCCCAACACAGTGGGCGCGGCCGTTACCGAGGCCGCCCGCCTCGGCGTGCGCTTCTTGACGGTTCACACGTCGGGAGGAACCACCATGCTCCGCTGGGCTCATGATCACGCCGTGGAGGCTTCGGAACGGTGGGGCATTCCCCGGCTCCAACTACTCGGCGTCACGGTGTTGACGAGTCTCGACGACAAGGACTTGCTGGTTTGGGGATTTACCGGACCGGTGGACCGGCTGGTCGTCGAGTTAGCCCGCCTGGCGCGTGCCACGGGAATCGACGGTGTCGTCTGCTCTCCCTTGGAAGTGGCTAAGTTACGATCGGCCGACTTGGGGGATCTCCTTCTGGTGACTCCAGGCATTCGCCCTCAAGGCGAAGCGAAAGAGGACCAGAAACGCGTACTCACAGCCGGAGAAGCCGTTCGCTTGGGGTCCGACTACCTGGTCGTAGGGCGTCCTATTCTGCGGGCTTCGGATCCCCGGGAGGCGGCCCGCCGTCTGCTCGACGAGATCGCTGCAGCCGGGGTTGGATAACCTTGCGAAGGCGTACAGCATACTGCGTTCCCCGTCGCCGTACGTAGTATCCAGCATCCGGCCGCGGGCAAGGATGTTCACAGGCATCGCTGCCTGTGCCTGGAGGAAGGACCACGGCCGCGCGCAAGGATGCCCCTGATACAAGCATGCCCGTGATACACGCACCACGGGAGCGCAGGCGTCCCGCCTGCGACTGTGGGTGGGCGATTCTCCCACGGTCGCGGCGACGGCCGAGACCGCCGTCCTCCGGTCCGGCGACCTCTCGACGGCCAACGCGCCACGGGGCATGTCAAGAGAAAGGGGCAAGAGAAAGGGACACTGTTCTTCTACCTGACTGTTCTTCTACCTGACTGTTCTTCTATCTGCGTAAGCCGAAGACCCCTCGGGCTGTGGGGAGAATAGGGGGGAGAGAAAGGGGGAGAGAAAGGGGAAAGGGGGAGAAAGGGGAGAAAGGGACACTGTTCTTCTATCGCCTGCGACCTGTGGGTGGGCGGTTCTCCCACGGTCGCGGCGACGGCCGAGACGGCCGTCCTCCGGTCCGGCGGCCTCTCAACGGCCGACGCGCCTGGGGGATGTGGCACACCGTCTAGTAGTAACGCCGACGGTACTCACGCTTTCCCATGGGGTGAATACTTAAGACTCGGAAGTCGTCTCGAAGGTCGGGGCTTTCCAGGTTGATCTGGCTGATTCGTTGAACGAGGTTTTCGAACTCCAAACGATCCACCGCCTGCAAGCCAAATCGAAAGTCACCCAAATCGATCGTAACTTCGGCCGGTTCCGCAAAATCTGTAAAGTCGCCGACCAGGTCCAAACCGATAAAGGAATCACCGTGAACCTTAAGATACGGAGTCAGGAAGGGTTCGCCCGGAACCCCGGTATCCACCGCGAATCGGTCAATGCGGGCCTCCTGTCCGGCGCCGTTGCGCAGGTGAATGTCCCTAGGACGAAGATCCCACTGGCCTTCCAGCAAAGTGATGATGTTCAGAACGGGAACAGGCTGACCGGAAGCATCAGGAACCATTTCCAAAGTCCAGATGAACTGGTAGTCGATGTAGACGTGACAACAAGACGGACCGACCCGCTCCGACTGAAGAGTGGCGGCGGCCGACGACGAAGAACCGGCTACCAAGCAAAGCGACCAAGTAACGCCCAAGGCGGCTCGAATGGGCCTGGATCGGCGGTGGGTAAGGCCCCGAGGGAATCGTCGAAACTGCATACCATCATTCTGCCACGCTTACATTCTCTTGGAACGGAGGGGGAGTATACAGCCTTTTGAGCCCTGTCATGCCACAAGGTCCCGCTTCCCATAGTGTAACGCCCGCAATCAAGCCCGCCCCTTTCGGGCGACAGTCCCTGCGCAACGAGCAACCGTGCCCGCCGACATGGACGCCGGCGATTCGGCCCCGCCGTTCTAAGGACCCGGTTTCAGGCGTGGCTTAGGTCCATACTAAAATGAATCCGTGTACGACGTCATCGTGGGTACCGCCGGTCACGTCGACCATGGAAAGAGCACCTTGGTCCATGCTCTGACCGGAATCGACCCTGACCGGCTGAAAGAAGAGAAGCAGCGAGGCATCACGATCGACCTCGGATTCGCCTACTTCACCGTCGGCCCGTATCGGATCAGCTTTGTCGACGTCCCCGGACACGAGAAGTTCGTCAAAAACATGCTCGCCGGAATCGGAGGAATTCACCTGGTGTTGTTGGTCGTGGCCGCAGACGAGTCGGTCATGCCTCAAACCGTGGAGCACTTCGAAATCTGCCGGTTGCTGGATATCCCTCGAGGGATCGTGGCCGTCACCAAATCCGACCTGGTGGATGAGGAGACGTTGGAACTCGTTCGGGAAGAGGTGGCGGACATGGTGAAAGGCAGCTTTTTGGAGGAAGCTCCGGTCATAACCGTAGACGCCCTCTCAGGGCGCGGCCTCGACGCACTTCGGACCGCTTTGCTGGAACAACTGAAGAGCGTGGATTGGCAGAAGGTGGAGCGACTCTCCGAAACACGGGTGTTTCAACTTCCCGTAGACCGCGTTTTCACGTTACGGGGATTTGGAACGGTGGTAACGGGAACGGTGGTCTCGGGCCGGATCAGTCGCGACGACTCGGTGAGCTTGGTACCGCCTGGGTTCGTTTCAAGGATCCGCGGCATGCAAGTGCACGGCGACCCGGTCGATACCGTCGCGACGGGTTCGAGGGCGGCCCTCAATCTGCAAGGAATTTCCCCGGATCAAGTGTATCGAGGCATGGTCGTGACGGAGCCGGGCGCACTGGAACCCACCGACTGTCAGGCGGCATACATTGAACTTCTCCCCGACGCCCCTGCCCTGGGAAAACACACACCCGTGCACCTTCACATCGGCAGTAGCGAGACGACCGCGTTTTGCCGGGTTCTGGAGCAGGACGAACTCGCGCCGGGCGAAGCGGGTTGGGTGTTTCTCCGATTTCAACACTCGCTGGTATGCACCATCGGCCGGCGTTTCGTTTTGCGAAGGTTCTCTCCTCTGAAGACTATCGGCGGAGGTCTCACGGTGCTTCCCGGCGTACGTCCGCCGCGGCGAAAACATTTGCCGCAGTTTCTTTCCCGCCTGAAATGCATCCTGGACCTGTTTCCCGCCGAATCCGAGTCAAACGAGCGGTCCCTGGTACGGGAGTTGGTCGTTCAGGGCGGCGTCGGAGGTGTCGAGCTGAAGCGGCTGGTCTCGTGGACAGGATTTCGACCTTCCCACATTAAGGCTCTCGTCGGAACTGCGCCACTCGACCAGGTCGTCTTGATTGAGCAGAATCCTCCCATGTTGTTGGACACCGGCGTTTTGAACGAACTACGTCCGACCGCCCGGAGCATCTTGAAAGAATTCCACGAAGCCGAGCCCCTGGCGCAGGGAATGAACCGAAATGATTTCCTCGCTCGTTTGCATCCCGCAATGCCGGCAGCCGTGGGACAGTGGGTCCTGAAACGTTTGACCGATCAGGGAGAATTGGTCCTGGAGGGAGCCCTGGTTCGCTCTCCCGAAGCAAGGATTCAGTTGAGCGAACGGCAACAGGAAACAGCCGCAGCGCTGTGCGAGCTCTTAGAACAGCGTTTCCCACAGGAGGTCAACCTGAACGAGTGGGCCGGTCGGCTCCAAGTACCAGCTACGGAGCTTGAACGCATTTTCCGTTACCTGCTGAACCAAAAGGAAATCCTGCGGATCACGGAAGACCTGATCATGCTGCCGCGACAACTTCAAGAGCTTGCGCACCGATTGCATCAGACCTACCCGCCGGGTCAACCTTTCTCGGTACCCGACTTCAAGGAACTCTTCGGATTCACCCGCAAGACGGCCATCCCTTTGCTGGAGTTCCTTGATCGGATACGAATCACTCGACGGATTGACGAGTCGTCCCGTACCACGGCGCTAGAGCCTTCACTGATGCAGAGTGCATCGGAAGCCGATAAAGAGTTGAAACCAAGATGAGCAGAACACTTCAATACCTCTATCGTCGGCTTCGCCATCCACAGGGTGGGGATGGACGACTGCGATGCGGCGTCGTACTTTTCTTGGTCCTTTCGGTACCTGTCGGAGGAGTCGTCGCCTCACGCGAATCCGCATTTTTTGTTTTTGCGGCAAGTCCACAGCCCGATACCGAACGTCTGCTTCAGTCCGTCGACGAAGTACTGGCAAAGGTCGAGCGGATTCGAGGAATCCCTTCGCGCCGCTCCATCGCCCGGGGCGTGAAGTCCCGAGAAGAGATCCGACGCTACGTAACCGAGCGATTTCAAGAGGAGTATCCGGCCGAACGCGTTCGAACCGAGGAGCAACTTTTGAAGCGTCTCGGTCTGATTCCCGACGACATGGATCTGTTCAACTTTCAGCTTGAGCTCCTTACCGAACAGGTCGCCGGGTACTACGATCCCGTAACCGACACCTTCTATCTGGCTGATTGGTTGCCGGAAGCCATGCAATTGCCGGTCATCGCCCACGAACTGACCCATGCCTTGCAGGACCAGGAGATCGAACTCTCGGATCTCCTCCAACCCGACTGGGAAAACGACGACCGCACATTGGCCAGGGCCGCCGTCTTTGAGGGAGAGGGTTTGATCACCATGTTGGTGTTCGTGATGGAGCCGATGGGTATCGGGGTTGACGACCTCCCCGACATCGCGGCTCTACAGTCGGCCCAGCTGCCGCTGATGGAGGCGCAGTTTCCGGTTTTGGCGGCGGCTCCCGCATTCCTGAAAGCTTCCCTCATGTTTCCCTACGTCTACGGGAGCTCGTTCATGCAAGCCTATCTCCGTGAACATCCATGGACCTCCGTCGGCGAACTGTATCGGAATCCTCCGGAGTCCACCGAGCAGATCCTTCACCCCGAGAAGTACCTGGGTCACCGTGACGACCCCACTTCTATGGGCAATCCGATCCCTCCCCCCGACGGACCCTGGCGTTGCGAGTTGTCGACTACGATCGGCGAGTTCACGTTGAGAGAGATGCTCCGCCGTTTTTTGGAAACTTCCGTGGCCGCCGCAGCAACCGCGGGATGGGACGGTGACGTCATAGCGTTGTGGTCGCAACCCGGCGGGCGATGGGCTTTCAGCCTCCAATCGGTCTGGGACGAAGAGGGCGACGCCCGGGAATTCGCCGAGGCGATGCACCGTTGGATGGAAGCCAAGCACGGAGTCAGCGGTACCGAAACCGAACCGGGTAATGAGTTCAGGGGGCGGACTGAAAGCGTCTCTTGGAGAATCTCCCGGTCAGGCAACCGTGTCGACGTGCACGAATGGGATCGTCCGGAACAATAGAAGCTGCAGGATTTGCGCCGGCGGCCCAACTTGACACTCAGCGAACCGGCGGCGTATCATGCGAGTTAGATCATGACAATGTTGATGATGGGTCTCGGAATCCCGGAACTGGCGATCATCCTGCTGATTGTCATCGTCCTTTTTGGGGCGAGCCGGCTACCCCAGATCGGAAGGGGATTAGGGGAGGGTATCGCCAATTTCAAGCGGTCTCTGAGATCGGGTCAGGACGAAAAGGACGAGGACGCCCGTCCGAAGGTCTGAAGCATTTATTGGCGGGACCCACACGTCCGCCTGATTCTTCTTAGTTCACTCAGCATCCGGCTCCCTTGAACTTCACTAATGTGTAACGACACTGGTCCCGCCGCGTCCGGGCGGGTGAACGCCTCGACCGTAAGATCAAAGCGAATTTTCCCGTACGAAGCGGCCGGGCACCACTTGCGGCCTACCGGATACGGGTTCATGAAACCGCCTCTATTTGCCCGCCGTTAAGGCTTCGTGCTGAACCCGCGGCAGCTGGAATTGCGCACCGCCGGTCACTCGGACGTACCCTTCCGTGCCCGGCGCACTGTGCGCTGCACGCACCACCCGGTACACCCTCGAGCACCCTGGAAGCCGGCGGGCCGAAACCGCCCCGTCGTCCCCTAAAGCCAACACACTGAGATCGGGAGCGTTAGAAGCTGCCCGTGACCCCGCGGAATCCGTTCCTGGCCTGCTTGGCCAGCCACTTGATCACACGCATGTCGTCATAGCAGTGTCCCACGATCGAGTTGAGCGTTGAAAAGCACGTCAAATTGCACTTCTTCTTCATCTCGTCAAGCTGACTCACATCGAACTGCGGCTCCTCGACTCGTCCCCAGTCATACGTCGCGTCGTACATGGGGAAGCACGGCGCCAGCGTTCCATCCTCCCGTATGATCAGCGTATTCTGTCCCGCTCGGCACGGCCAGGGATCCACGTGACCCCGCATCATCTTCTTCATGTTAAGAAGCTGCGGAATCGGGTTCGCCATCTTGTAACCGGCCTGGTGTTTCTCCACCAGCCAGTCGATCAACGCATCGATCTTGGGATAATCTTCCGGCGTAATAAACGTACTGTTCCTCTCGACGTGTTGGAAACTGTCGTGCTCCGTGAGAGGTGACTCGTTGATGTGGTAGTCGGTGGCGATGTTGTAGCGATGGCCGATCTCCGTCAGTTCCTTCACATCCTCGACATTGATCCGGGTGATGTTGATGTTGAGAAACGCCGAGTACCCGTAGTACCGCTGCATCTCCACCATGTACTCGAAGTTCTCCCAGATCGGCTTGATCGCCTTGGGCAACTCGGGCCGCTCCTCCACGCTGTCGACCGCCAGGTTGATGACGGCAATCCCGGCGTCACCCAGGCGATCCATCACCTTCGGCCGCAACAGGCGACCGTTGGTGGCGAGGTACACAAAGAATCCCTTCTTGGCGGCATAGTCCGTAACCTTGTGAACGAACGGCCACCTTACGAGAGGTTCACCTCCCATGAAAGCCAACACCCGGCAACCGATTTGCTCGAGCCAATCGACGGAGCGCCGGGCGGTGTCCTCACTCATTCCCTTTACCTTGTTGTTGAACGCCCAGCAGTAGTGACAATCCAGGTTGCACTTGTAGTCCGTAAACAGATAGGCAAGGATCGGTCGTAGTTCCTTCGAATGCCAGCGGGAACTGAAATACGGTATTCCCCAAGCCTTCCAGGCCCGCCACCCGTTGACCTTGCGGTACTCCCCCTCCGTCATCTTGTGGAGCTTGGCTTCCGGACGTTGCGGGTAGACGGGCTCGGGCAGCGTCAGCGGCTCTCCTTTGGGCTCGAGCGGCCGTCGGCCGGGCCCTCCCATCAGTTCTTGATGGAGGTCCATATCCAGCCGGAAAACCGGGAGTGAATCGGAAGATGTCGAAGAATGAGTCTGCAAGCTACTCACGGCAATCTCCTTTCCTAGGTACCTAACCCCTCGCCCCGTTCGGGCGAAGCGGGTACTTCGAGTCATTTGAGCGTCCCAGTGCGGTGCACGAACTGCTCGAAGGTACGGTTGAAACGTCCCGCAAGAGTCCTGGCAACTTTCTCTGCGGCGTCATCTGCAATTCACCCATTAGTATATCCAACCAGGTGTCGTCGACCCGCGTTAGTAACCATTATAAGCGGATCGAAAACCTACCTCCTGAACCTCGCCCCTCGCGATGAAACCACGAGCGGACGACACTTCAGTAATAACGCCCGATCATCGGATGATCGACGATCGTACGCTTTAAGACCAATGGGTCGATCAAACCTTCGTGACGGTACACCACCTTCCCTCCCGGCTCCACCAGAACGGTGTAAGGAAGAGCTCCGCTCCAGTCCGGATCAATCGCATCAACCAAGGCGTATTGATCCTCAGAGTCGAAAAGATAGTTCCGGACCGCCGCTTGGTGCTGCTGCAGGAACTTCAGCACCTCTCCTTCCTGCTCCGGCGAATCGGAGCTAACCGTAACCAGCTCAAACGGCCGGCCCTTGTACATCCGGTGGATGACGACCAGTTCGGGAAACTCGACCACGCACGGCCCACACCAGGTGGCCCACACGTTAATCAGCCGCAACTTATCGGACTCGTTTTCCATCAGGCGACGGACGCCGTCTGCGTCGATGGTTTCCAACGTAATGGGCTGTTGCGCCCATTCCCGGTCCACGCGTTCACGCCAATCAGCCTTCCAGGACCACTTTATCGAACACCCAAACGCCTTCGTCACCGGAGCGGCGACCTCGCGATCTTCCAAGACCGCATCAAGCGCGGCCCGTAAATCCTCTGCA
>JAPXNP010000061.1:0-8728 GCA_033811955.1 Acidobacteriota bacterium | reverse complement strand
CCATCATGGTCATTCTGGCGTACCTGGGCATTTTTGCGCTGATTCCGCTGCTGACTGAGAAAGAGGATTCCGAGGTGCAGTGGCATGCCAAACATGGTTTGGTGCTTTTGGCCACCTGGATCATCCTGTGGATCGCTTTGCTGATCATCAGCGCTATCCCTATGCTTGGGGCCCCTCTGGGTTGCCTAATTTCGATCATTCTCCCGCTGGCAATCTTGGTGGTCCACTTGATCTGCATTCTCAAAGCACTTAACGGGGAGCGGTTTCGGTTACCCTACATTTCGGATTTCGCCGATCAATGGCAGTAGGCGCCAAGACGTTTCGATCGATTCGGTTTTGGGTGGTGACCGGTGTGCTTGTAGTGTCTCTGACGGCAACCGGTTGGCCTCTTCAGGCGGAGATCTGGAGCATTCGCTTCTATCGATCCCACCTTTCGTCTCTCGTCTCGCTGACAACCCATTGCCGATTTCAGCCGACCTGCTCCGCCTATGGACTGGTCGTGCTGCAGCGGGACGGCTTTTGGCGCGGTAATGTCGAGCTGGCTGCTCGGCTGGCGCGATGCTCCATGCTCGGTTACTTGATCGATCGGTGGCGGACGCCAAAGGAGGAGGAAACCGCTCTTAAACAGGACGCCCGCTCCGCAGATTCTTCTCTCCCTCCCCCGGAATTTTCCGACGTCTCAATCGGCCGGGGGAGACAACCATCGTTTCATCCCGGGCAGTTCGAAGCCGAAAACTTCCAGGGCACGTCCGACGATATGATCGATTAACTCTTCCACCGATTCGGGATGGTGATAGAAAGAAGGAATGGGAGGTGCAATCCGGGCACCTAATTCGGCGGCCTCGACCATCTTTCGAAGGTGCCCAATATGCAAAGGAGATTCACGGGGAACCAGCACCAGTTTTCTGCCTTCTTTGAGCACAACGGCTGCAGCTCGGGTCAGCAGATCTTTCGTAATGCAGGAGGCGATACATGCCAGTGTGTTCATCGAACAGGGGATGACGATCATGCCTTCGGTAAGAAAAGAACCGCTGGAAATGGAGGCCGCATAGTCGTCCGGGGCGTACACCACATCGGCCAAAGCCTGCACTTCGGACAACGTCCGCCCTATCTCCAAGGAAATCGTGCGCTCGGCACCCTTGGTTAGGACCAGGTGCACCTCCACCTCGGGCACCGATTGCATCAGCTCCAACGTACGGACTCCCAGGATGGGAGCCGACGCACCGGAGATACCGACGATCAGTCGTTTCCGCTGCACGGCGTCAGTCTACCCCAACCCGACCGGTCGGAGGGAAGGATCGGTTTCTGATTGACCTCGTCGGCTCGGTTTGTGAGCATACGCCGATATGCGATCCCGGCGGTGGTTTCAGCAGCTACATTGGCAAATCATTTCCGGACTTCTCTTGGGAGTCCTTTTCGGACTTGCGGCCGCCGTGTGGGGCTGGGGTCGGTTCACTGAAGTCTGGATCTCTCCGTTTGGGACGATCTTCATCAACCTTCTGAAGCTGATCGCAGTGCCGCTGGTGTTGACATCGCTGGCCTGCGGAGTGGCGTCCCTGTCGGACCTACATCGTCTTTCCCGTATGGGAGGCAAAACGATCGGTGTGCTTCTGGTCACTACCACCTTGGCGATCATAATCGGATTGTTGGTGGTCAATCTTCTGCAGCCCGGACGCCAAGTCCCGCCGAACCTCCGGGAGGAACTGCAACAAGCCTACCTTGAGGACACCGAGGATCGCACTCGGCAGGCTTTGGAAACCAAGGATCGCGGTCATTTGCAGTTCCTGGTCGATGCAGTGCCCGAGAACGTGGTCGAGGCGGTCTCGGACAATCGAAATATGCTCCAAGTCGTGATCCTGGCATTGCTGTTGGGAATCGGCCTCATCAAGGTTTCCCGCGACAAGGCTCGACCGGTTCTGGAATTCCTCGCCGGACTCAGCGAGGTCCTCATCCGCCTGGTGGATCTCATCATGCATATGGCGCCGATCGGAGTTTTCTCCCTAATGTCGGCCACCATTACCTCCGTGGCGGGTGACGATCCTGGAGGTGTTCTACACTTGCTGGCCGCTCTCGGGTACTACTGTCTGGCGGTAGTGGCCGGACTTGTACTGCAAACCTTCTTGGTCTACCCGCTTTTCCTCCGATTCGGCTCTCCGCTGGGAATCGGCACGTTTCTGAAGGGTGTGGCGCCGGCCCAGCTCGTGGCTTTCTCCACCAGTTCTTCCGGCGCAACTTTGCCCGTAACCATGAAGTGCGCACAGGAGAACCTGGGGGTTTCGGAGGAGGTCAGCTCCTTTGTTTTGCCCCTCGGGGCGACCATTAACATGGACGGTACCGCTCTGTACCAAGCCGTGGCGGCCGTCTTCATAGCCCAGGCGGTCGGAATGAATCTCGGCCTGGCCGAGCAGCTCACCATTATCCTGATGGCACTCTTGGCTTCCATCGGCACTGCGCCGATTCCAAGCGCCGGCATCATCATCCTGGTCATCATCCTTGAGGCCGTCCAGGTACCCGCCGCCGGCATCGCTTTGATTCTTGGAGTCGATCGCATCCTCGACATGCTGCGCACCGTAACGAACGTTACCGGCGACGCCATGGTAGCCACGGTTGTCGCGGCCTCGGAAGGGGCGCTTCATGGGCATCAGAATCAATCCTCGATGCCAGGCGGCAGCACGCACACCTGAGTGTCGTTTGATCTTCCGCACGAGGAAATGAGCGAAACCCCCTTGGGGGCCGGCAGATCGTTCCGGTTCAAGGCTGGGCAGCGTAGGTAGCTAGTCCGCGTACCTTTCCGGTCGACCGAAAAAGCGTTTCGTCTTTCTATGGAAGGCGCATGTGCGGCCTACTGTGTACCGGGTACGCGGTACGGCGGGCGCGGGGCGGAAAAGCGGTACCTCGGAGTCTCAGAACCCAGACATTTCCGAACTCCGAAACCTCGAACCGGACGAGTGGCTGCAGGAGATCAGACTGGGACATTTGTGCGTACTTGCCAGCGAAGATCAGTTCGGGAGCATCTGTAGGACCGGGGGACCAGACAACCGAGGGGTCGATCCGGGTCGGCAACGAGCCGACGTCAGCCGCTCCCCCACGGACGCAACAACGCCCGCACAGGAGCCGCCTCGGCGCCGGCCAGCGGGAGGGGTAAAGCGATCAATTCGTACTCTCCCGGAAGCACCTCCGCCAAAGCCAGATTCTCCAGGAGCCAGACCCCGGCGGTTGCCAGAATGCGATGCACGATCAGCTCCTCCGACTCGAAAGCATCCACCGACGGGGTGTCGACTCCCACAAGACGAATGCCTCGTTCCACTAACCATTTCGCCGCAGGAGGATCAAGCGATACGTATTCCGGACCGAAAACCTCCTTCGGCGACCCGAATCCCGTCTTGAGCAACACCCTGGTACCCAATCTCTCCATCCACGGCTCCAAGTCCGAAGTCGTCACCACCTCCCGTCCCGTGAGGTCTATCACTTGGCATCTCCCCAGCAATACGTCCCAAGGCGGTGAATCGACCGTCGTACCGCCGGCGAGTACGTGGCGAGGAGCGTCCACGTGAGCTCCAGCATGGACGGACAAACTGATCGCCGACACTTCGACACCGTCACCCCTCTCATGGCTCATGATCAGGTATCGGGCATAGGCAGGGTCACCCGGCCAGGCGGGAGTCATCCCTTCTCGCAGGGAAGGAGAAATATCAAAATACTTCATCATTCGCCCTCGTCAGATCAACCCACACTTTAGGAGCAGATCTTCGTCGTCCAGAATCTGCTCACTCAACCCGTCGGCGACCACCGTCCCCTCATGCAGAACAACCGCCCGAGGCAGCAGACAGCTCGCCAGACCAAGATCGTGGGTGGCGACCACCATCGTCTGGGAGAGTCGTCCCAGGACTTCGATCAGTCTCCGGCGGCTCCGGCCGTCGAGAAAAGCCGTCGGTTCATCTAAAGCCAGGATGTCCGGATCCATGGAAAGAACTGTAGCCAGAGCGGCCAGCTTCTTTTCGCCTTCGCTCATCTCGAAAGGGGCCCGGCCGCGTAAGTGGTCAATCCCCACCAGTTGAAGGGCGCGGTCGGTCCGTCCCCGAATCTCGTCCTCAGGCCTGCCCAGGTATCGAGGCCCAAAGGCGACGTCCTCCTCTACGGTCGAGCAGAAAAGCTGATCGTCGGGATCCTGGAAGACCAGACCTACGCGTCGTCTGATTTCCGGAAGGACCGAACCTTGCACCCAGAGCTCGCCGATGCGGAGCCGACCCCGGCCCCGGAGAAGTCCGTTCAAATGCAACAAGAGTGTCGACTTCCCGGCTCCGTTGGCTCCCAGGAGAGCCACCCTTTCTGCCCCGGCCACGGCCAGCGAGACCGATCGCAACGCCCACCGCCCGCCGGGGTAAGCAAAAGACAGATCGCAGATCTCGATCTCGCCTTTCATCGACCGCGCCCCAGAAGAATGATCAAAGGTAGCAGAACCGCCAGGGACACCATACCCCAGTCCTGCTTGGTCATTCTCTCCTCACCCGGCGACGGCAAGAGCCGTCCGTCGTAGCCTCGGGCCAGCATCGCCAAGTGGACGCGTTGGCCTCGAGCTAAGGCACGCAGAAAAAGATTCCCCACCAAGGCACCGTAGACGCGAAAGAGCCACACATCCCGGGACAGGCGCCGAAAGCCGAGACGTGCCCTTCCGGTGCGGGCGGTTTTGGCCCGCAGCGTCCGCCGCCCCTCTCCCACGAGCACCTCGAGGTACCTTAGCATCACGGTAAGGATGCCCACGAGTTCCGCAGGCACTCTCAGCGCTGTCAGACCTTGGAGGATTTCCTCCGGCCTACGGGATTGAAATACCACCGCCACCACCGTCCAGCACAAACACACCTTACAGGCGATCTCCAAGTACTTCCAACCGCCCTGGACGGTTACCGGAAGACCCACCCCGGGAACCACGAACCAAACCTCACCGGGTGTGGTGAAGACCACGGCCACACCGGCTGCGAGAAAGGGAGTCGGGATCCACATCCCCCGCAGTACCTTCCTCCAGGAAACCGACAGCGTCCGTCCTACGATTACAAGTAGCAAACTCAGCCCGAACAGTCCCCACCATGACGACCCACCCGCAAGGTTCGCGGCGACAATGTAGGAAAGGGTGAATATCCAGAGAGTACGAGGAAGAAGCGGCAACCGGGGCCGGACTCGAGCAGCGCCTCTCATCTCAGCGCACTCCTCAGACCGTGTCGTCCCCACGGAGGGACCGGATCACCAGGGATGTCAGAGCAAAAACGGCCACGGCTCCCACAGCTACCGCCGCCACCACCGAAATCGGCGTCCCGCCGAGGAACCCCATCACATAGTCGGGGAAAACCTCAAACCAGGGTACGATTTCCGTACCCGCCAAGCCGGCGTGCTCGGCCAGGTGCTCAAGCCCGTCCGGCGCTTCCGAGGCAAGAGGGGCGAGAAGAATTGCCGCCAAGGTGGCCGTCATGCCGGCTGTAAGCAGGGAGGCGGCCGTGTCCTGCTCCACCAGTGGCGTCTCCTCCAGCAAAGCGGGGCGGGAACGCTCAAGAAAACCGACGGCCGAAGCCGTCAACAAGCCTTCCGCGATTCCGACCAAGCCGTACACGCCCAGCAGAGCCGGCATCGCGAGGGACGCCGGAAACATCCCGCTCCAGACCAACTCCACTCCCGTCGCCGCCGCGCCGACAACGACCGACAACCAGCCGGCGACGACCGCCGCCCACCACCGGCGGGGGCTCAAGCGACCCAGCACCCGATAAACAACATGCGCACTGAAGACCGCCAAAACGGCCATGTTCAGGAGGTTGCATCCCATCGCCAGCAAGCCGCCGTCTTGAAAGAAGACCGCCTGCACGATCACGACGGCGGTCATCACCATTACGGCAGACCAGGGTCCCAACAGAATCGCAGCAAGAGCCGCTCCCAGAAGGTGTCCGGACGTGCCTCCCAGAATCGGGAAATTCACCGCTTGAGCGGCAAAAATGAACGCTCCCAAAACTCCCACCAGAGGTACCGCCGCCGCCCCCAGCCGAGTCGACGTCCGGCGCACGGCCCACGCCAGGACTGCTCCCGCCACCAGCCATCCGCACCCAGACACGGAAAGAGAAAGAAAGCCGTCAGGGATGTGCAGCAAGAGAAACGAGAACATCGCTGCATGGAATGTAACACAAAGCCGTTTCCTTCATCGAACCGATCTTTCGTAGGAAATGTTGCCGAGCTCATTCATGAATTTCGGCGGTCTTACCGCGTCGGCAGCTTCACATCGAAACACCGTTCTTGCGTAGGTGGTCGGTTAAAAAAGCCCACAAAGCAGGTCGGATCGACCACGGATCTCTCGTGCGGCGTAGTGCGTTGGGCGGAGGAGGAACCAAGTTACGTCGAAAGCGGAACGGTATCTACCGACTTGATGGCGCTCTCGCCCACGCTGAGGATTCGTCCGACGGAACACTCCGAACCACCGTTCCTAAGCGGGGTGTTTTCTTTCCCCGAGAACCGAAGCTGCTTCACGAGAGAGCGCGCAACTAGGAGACCGGTTGTTGCTGGGTTAAGCAGTGAACCGCCCCCAGACCGTAAACCATGTCCCGCGCCGGAATACCGACCACCTGCCGCCCGGGAAACACGGACTGGAGCACCGACAACGCTTCCCGGTCCCGAGAACAGCCGAAGACGGGGGCGAAAACCGTCCGGTTGGCGATGTAGAAGTTGGCATAGGAGGCCGGCAGTCGGTGATCCTCAGCCAAGACCGGCTCGGGCATAGGAAGCCGTGTGACCCGAAACAAACCTTCCTGCTGCCAAGTCTCCAATCGCCGAACGGCATCCTGCAGGATACTGTGGTTTCCGTCCGCCGGGTCCGGTTCGTAGGCGACAAGAACCTGGTCAACAGCTACAAAACGGGCGATATCGTCGACATGTCCGTCCGTATCGTCCCCGATGATTCCTTCTTCGAGCCAAAGGATCCTTTTCGCGCCGAGGAATCCCGTTAAATACTCCTCGATCCGCCGCGGCGAAAGCTCGGGGTTGCGGTTGGGATGCAGTAGGCACTGGCGAGTCGTCAGGCATAAGCCTTGCCCGTTGACGTCGATGGATCCTCCCTCCAAGACGATCCCCGGTTCGAAAACGACGGCGTTCAGCCGTTCGAGGATCCGCGGGCACACTCCGTCGTCCACCGCCAGCTCCGGGTACTTCCCGCCCCACGCGTTGAACCGCCACCGGTTCGCGGCAGGAACTCGGAGACGCCGGTTCGACTCGTCTTTGAGAAAGTTCGGACCGTAATCTCGGATCCACGCGTCCACAGTAGGAATAATCCAGCACGTCACATTGTCGGCTGACGGACCCAACTCCCCTTCGAGGCGGAGGTGGAGATTCTCAGCCGTATCTTGATCATCCACTAAGATTCGGACTTCCTCTCCGAGCGCCAACCACCGGATCATTTCGACGTAGGCCTCGCGAACCGCTTCGAGCCTCCAGCCGGGCCACGTGACTTCGTTCGTCGGCCAAGACAACCAGGTAGCCTCGTGGGGACACCATTCCGCCGGCATGCGAAGACCCCGGGTTCGCGGAGTTGCGTCTGCGGACCGCCACCCGCCCCCGATTTCGGACCGAGGGGAAGGATCCGGCACCGCACCCCTCATTGTCGCTCCCGTTCGGCAGAATCATCATCCAGAAAGATCCTCTGCAAGCCGCTGTAACTGTCGACCCGACGATCCCTCAGGAAACACCATTCGCGCCGGGTTTTCTCCACCAGGTCCAGATCACAGTCGACCACCAAAACCTCTTCCCGGTCCCCCGCCCCGCGAGCCAGAATCCGCCCGAACGGGTCGGCAACGAACGACCTGCCCCAGAATGTCAGCGACTTCTCCCGCCCGACCCGGTTAACGGCGGCGACGAATACCCCGTTTGAAACAGCATGGGAACGCTGAACGGTCTCCCACGCATCCCACTGCGCCTGATTTGTCGCCGCATCCTGCCCCTCAAGCCAACCGATGGCGGTGGGATATAACAAGATCTCGGCTCCGGCCAACGTCGTCAACCGAGCCGCCTCGGGAAACCATTGGTCCCAACAGATCAGGACCCCGATCTTTCCAATCGGAGTACGATGCGCGGGGAACCCCAAATCGCCCGGCACGAAGTAGAACTTTTCGTAGTAGTGGGGATCGTCGGGAATGTGCATTTTACGGTACGTCCCGGCAGTACGTCCCTCCCGATCGAGGACCACGGCGGTGTTGTGGTAGACACCGGCCGCCCTCTTCTCGAACAGTGAAGCCACCAAGGTAATACCCGCCTCGCGTGCGACTGCTCCTAAAACTCGGCAAGTAGGTCCCGGAATGGGCTCGGCCAGGTCGAAGCAAGCCACGTCTTCCTCCTGGCAGAAATAAAGAGTGCGAAACAACTCCTGGAGGCATACCAACTGCGCCCCTCTCCGGGCCGCTTCGCGGATAAGCGCGACCGCCTTTTCCAAGTTGGCCGCGGGGTCTTCCGAACAACTCATTTGGACGAGACCGAGACGAAGGTTTCTCGACATCTATCGTGCTCCTTGCGGTCCTTGTTTCACCGCTCTCGGCGGGAACACTCCGCATGCGACAGGTAAGCGAATCAGGCCCTATGCTAGCACGACCCCTCACCCCGCCGACGGCTTGACCGCTCCCCATCGTTTGGTTAATATGTCTAAAGTTATTTACATGTTAGTCACACGAGCCGGGACGTTTCCACTTCGATCGGAGGCTTTAGGAGG
>JAPXNP010000060.1:0-8735 GCA_033811955.1 Acidobacteriota bacterium | reverse complement strand
CCCTACCTCGCTCCGGATTGCTCGTCGTCATCACCTCCCTCCTTCCGCCGGGCCCTCTTATCGACTGGCCCGGCCTAAAACACCGACTACGGTTACTATCCTATCGAGCACCCCTGACAACCCGGGTCTCACGTGCGAATCAACGGGATTGCCGAAACCGGTTTTTCCTCGTTTCGCTCAGGAATTTCCAAGGGATCGCCGCCGGCCCCGCATACAGCCCACCTCCGGACTAAGGATTCTCTGGGAAGATGCCGATAAGTTGCTGGAGGTAAGAATCTTCTTGAGACTACGGCCCAGAAAGGGTCGGATACGGCCCCAGGCACGCAACCGGATTACCGGCATCGAGTAGGAGAGCACGATGTCACTTCCTGCAGGACTATTGAATCGGATCGAGCATCTTGACCCGATGCCCATTACAGCTCAAAAGCTGTTGGGGATGCTCAACGACGACAACATCTCTCTAAACGAAATCGCCAAGGTAGTTGAACTGGACGAAGCCCTGATGGCAAACACCCTCCGCGTGGCCAACTCCGTCTACTTCCAGCGCGGACGTGAAATTAAGGACGCTCGGAGCGCCGTTGTCCGTCTCGGCACGACGAACCTATTGAACATCGTCCTCGGGCAGTTCCTGCACCAAATCAGCGTTCCTGCGCCACTGTACGATCTATCCGAGGACGAGTTATGGTTCCATTCGACGGTAGCCTCCTTGGCGGCCGAAGAAATCTCCCGCCTTTGCCCCGTGAAGATACCTGAAATCAGTAGAGTGGCGGCCCTAGTCCACGATGTAGGAAAGCTGATTATGGTTCGCTACTTTAAGGCGGATTTCAAAGGGGTTCTGAAGCTTGCCGAAGAAAAGGACGTAAGCTTCGTCGAAGCGGAGAGACAGCTGTTCGGCTGTGACCACCCCGAAGTGGGCGGGGCGATGGCGCGGGAATGGGGCTTTCCGGAAGAGGTACGGGACGCCATCGAGCGACATCATACAACCGATCTCCAAGATTCTCATCCGGTGCTTGATACGGTCATCGTCTCCAACCTAGTGGCGAAGACGATGGCGACCGGGTTGGGAGCTGAGGGTCTGAATTTTGAAGTCGACCTGGGAGTCCGTGACCGCCTCAAGCTCACATTTAACCGATTCTGTCAGATTTGTGCGGCCGTAGAAACCCGAATGGAGCACGTTCGCAACGCTTACGGAATCCGGTAGCTTCCCAGCGGCAACACGGTACCCACTCAAGGCGGGGCCCGCCGCGAGTTGTCTCAGCCTCCATTTGACTCCTCTCGCCCGGCAGCGGAGCAAAGCCGTCGGGCTAAAGTTTCGCCGGAATTGCTCCGAAATAGAGCTGTACAGGGAAGGAGTCTCTGTCACGAATGTAGAAAAGGCGGAGTCCAGTTTCCTGGAATTTGGCGGATCGAACTCCGGTGATGGAGTGAACTGGAACTCGAAGGAATAGGTTGTCCCCATGGATTTGGCCACCGTAGTGGGACTGATTGCGGGAATCATCGTCATTAGTCTGGCCGTATTGGACGGCGACAACCCGCTGATTTTCGTTAATCTGCCCAGTGTACTCATCGTCTTCGGGGGTACGATCGCCACGGTGCTCATCCGGTTTCCTTTGGAGCGAGTCCTCAGAACGATGCAAGTCATTAAGCACGCGTTTACGTTCCGCCTTCCTTCTCCCTGGGAAACTATAGAGGAGATCGTCAATCTTTCGCGCAAGTCTCGTAAAGACGGTTTGCTGTCCTTGGAAGACTACGAGACTGAAGACCCTTTCCTGGCCCGAGGACTCATCCTCGTGGTGGATGGAGCGGAAGCCGAAAGTGTCGAGAACGTTCTACTTACCGATATCCGCTACTTCCGCCAGCGCCACAAACAAGGTCAGGACATCCTTCTCGCAGTGGCGGAAAGTGGGCCGGCTTTCGGAATGATCGGAACCCTAATCGGCCTGGTCATCATGCTCAACAACATGTCCGACGTTGCGAAGCTAGGACCGGCGATGGCGATAGCCATTCTGACCACCCTCTACGGTTCGGTGCTCGCGAATCTCTTTGCGATTCCGCTGGCAAAGAAGCTGGAGGTACGTAGCAAGGAAGAGAGCCTCATCCGAGAGCTGATCCTGGTGGGACTGGTCAATATCGCACGCGGGGAGAACCCCAGAATGATCGAGACGGTCCTGAAAGCTTTCTTGTCGGAAAACGACATTCCCTCCGAACCACCGGCAAAGCCGAAGGAGGTCAAGGTGGCATGAGCGATCGTTATGAAGAAGAAGAAGAAGACAGTCAGAAGCTCAGTGCTCCGGCGTGGGTGGTTCAGTACGGAGACATGATGAGCCTTTTGCTGGTGTTCTTTATCATGTTGTTTTCGCTCTCGGAGATTGACGCCGACAAGTACCGGGCCTTAAGCGAAGCCATCCGAGAGGCGTTCGGGTCGGTGAAGGCGCAACAACTATTCACGGATCCGCGGGCTACCGAAAGCCTGATTGAGGAAGCTGGAGCCCGTAACGACGCTATCTTGCAGGAGCTTCGGTCAATCATTCCTCAGACTTACCCCGGAGCTCTACCGGATGAGTTCAGTGGGCAAAGCTACATCATGCGGATTCCGGGGGAAGTCCTGTTCGAAACCGGCAAGGCCGACCTGCGACCCGAAGTGACATCAACCCTTCATGACATCGCCGCCTTGCTACAACGCCGGCCGGAGATGCACTTGCGGGTGGACGGACACACCGACAACGTTCCGATCCACAATGAGCGCTTTCAATCAAACTGGGAACTTTCCGCCGCCAGGGCTCTGGCGGTGGTTCACTATCTGATAAACGAATGCGGCGTCCAACCCGAGCGGCTTTCGGCGGCGGCCTTTGGAGAAAGTCACCCGATTGTTCCCAATGACACACCGGAGCAGCGCGCCATGAATCGACGCGTGGAATTCCGATTCGTGAACGCCGAACGCCAGAATGAAGGAGAAGAGTATGCGGTCGAGCAGTCCCAGGTCGATCCTGGGGTTGGATCAGAAGAGTAACCCGGTTCTTGAGGTTGAAATGAATGTGGGCTCGCTGCCTTCGCAGCTGCTGATCAACCGTTGCGGTCGAGTCCTGGTCGTTGACGACGAGAGGAGCATTCGAGAACTCCTCTGGCAGTACCTAACCACGCAAGGGTATGAGTGCCTCGTGGCAGACGACGGGTCTACCGCCGTCAGCATGTTGGACCGGCAACCCTTCGACCTGGTCATTTCCGACATTTGCATGCCCCAGCTTACGGGCATCGACCTGTTGGAGTATGTCCATGATCGTCATCCCCAACTCCCCGTTATCTTGATCACCGCCGTAGCAGACCTGGAAACGGCGGTGGACGCCATGAAACACGGCGCCGTGGACTACATCACGAAACCATTCAATCTGGCCAAGGTTGCCGCCAGTGTTCACAACGCCCTCCAGGCTAGGGCCCGTCGCTTACAGGAAGCCCAACTGACGAGGCACCTCCAGGAATTGCTCGAAAGTAGATCGTGGGCGCTCGACTCGGCTCTTCATACGCTCAACTTGGAACGCGACATGACCTTGGAGGCGCTGGTTCGAGCTCTGGACGCCAGGGAGAGTGAAACGAAACACCATTCCCAGCGCGTTCAGGCCCTGACCTTGCGTCTGGCCCGAGAGTTTGATCTCCCTCCCGCGGAGATGGACGCCATCGCGCGAGGTTCGCTCCTCCACGATATCGGCAAGATCGGCATTTCGGACGCCATCCTTTTGAAGCCGGGTAAGCTGACCGACGAAGAATGGGAAGAAATGAGGAAGCACCCGGTCCTCGGGTACGAGATCTTGCGCGGAATCGATTACCTCGAGCCGGCCGCTTTGCTGGTCCTAAGACATCACGAACGTTGGGACGGCTCGGGCTACCCGGATGGGATCAAGGGCTGCTCCATCCCGTTTTCCGCGCGTTTGTTCGCGGTTGTCGATTCGTATGACGCCATGACGTCGGATCGGCCGTACCGGAAGGCCCGCCCCGTCGAGCTTGCACGAGGAGAGCTCGCCGGTCTGGCCGACAAGCTGTACGATCCTTCCGTCATCGAGGCCTTCCTAAGAATCCCTCAACAGGAGATCGACGAGATCGTCTCGCAAACCCAAAGCGTCCGGCACTCCCTGGAATCATAGAGACGGCGGACAGAAGATGTAAAGGGCCTATAAAGTTTTCGCCCGCCGCCGCCGATATCTTTCGGTGAGAAACAAAAATAGGGTTGCTGGTCACCCACGAACCAGTCCGAGGCATGGAAGCCCCGGTCACGAAACACTCAAGGAGGAATTGTCATGGGAGGTTTCAGCGTACTTAACAATTTAGCTAGTTTGGCGGCACAACAGCAGTCGGCTGCGACCCAGGCGCAGTTGCAGAAAACGCTGTTGCGGATGTCCAGCGGCACCCGCATCGTCACAGGAGGTGACGACGCCGCCGGTCTGTCCATCGCCGACGGTTTGCAGGCACAGATCAGGTCACTGCAACAGTCGGTGCGAAACGCCAACGACGGTATCGGCTTCCTGCAGACGGCCGACAGCACGCTGGGACAGGTGACCAACCTGCTCAACCGTGCGGCCACTTTGCTGACGGAAGCGGCCACGGGCACCAATTCCGATTCTTTGGAAGAGATTTCGGCCGAGCTGACGCAAATCTACCAGGAAATCGACCGGGTGGGATTGGCGACGACCTTCAACGGCACAAAGGTGTTTTCCGGCGAGGAGGTCAACATCTTCATCGGTGACACGACCAACGCCACCACGGCTTCCGCGGCCACGGTCTCGTTCACCGTCAACACCCTCAGCGTGGAGGAACTGGGCCTAGAGGAAGGTGTTGAAGAAGCCGGATCGGAGATCAAGGTCACCATCGAGGACGCAGAGGACGCCCAAAAGATGTTGGACGAAGTCGCCAATGCCATCAGCACCGTGGCGACGGAGCGGGGTGTTCTTGGCGCCAAGATGAACCGCCTGGAAAACGCGGTCGGCATTATGCAGTCCCAGATCCAGAACCTGACCGCGGCCGAGTCCCAGATCCGCGACGCCGACATGGCGGAAGAGATCGCCAACATGACCAAGTACCAGATTCTGTCCCAGGTGGGTCTGGCGTCCATGGCGCAGGCCAACGCCACCACCCAGAGCGTCCTGTCGCTACTCCGGTAGTTCCGGCGTAGGAACGCTTCCGGGAATGAGAATCCCTAACCCTCACCGGGGAAGCGCTCCCAGGAGCACTTCCCCGGTCCCGGGGGGGCGCCATGACCGAAATTGCTTTGATCACAGCAAGGTCCGCAGGACCAAACTCCGGGTCGGGAGGTGTGCTGCCGTCTGCCGAACAAGCGTCGTCTCCAGAGGGTGCACAATCAAGGCAGACGCATAGAGTTGGGGCAGACGGAAAGGTTTCCGCCGGGAAAACCGCGACCGAACCGAAGCAAATAGAGCGGCCGCGGGTACACGCGCGCTTGGCACGTGACGAGGCCTCGGGAAAGAGCATCGTTCAAATCCTCGATCGAGATACCGGGGCAGTGCTTTACGAAATACCTCCCGAGGAAGTCCGCAAGTTGGCACGGATGGTGCAAGAGTTGGCAGGTCCCGTGGTGGATACGACGGTTTGAGTGAAAGCAGGAGGAGAGAACAGGTATGGGCTCCATCAGTGGGTCGTTGGGTACTCTGGACGTCCAAACCATCGTTTCGCAGCTGATGTGGGCTGAGAGGGCACCCGTCAGAAGTCTGCAGAGTCGCATCAGTTCGTATCAGACAAAGATCGAAGCCTATTCCAAACTCAGCAGCCACCTTAGTGACCTTCTGTCCACTGCGAGAAATCTCGCCAACGACGACGCCTTCGCCGCCAAGACGGCTTCTTCTTCGAACGAAACCGTCTTGAGAGCTTCGGCTTCGGCTGGCGCCACAGAGGGAACCTACCTCATCGGCGTGAAACGGTTGGCGCTGCACGACAACTTCGTTTCTGACACCCGGTTTTCAACCGCCAATGAAGCCATCGGTACCGGAACTTTCACTCTAACGGTCGGAAGTTCCAGCACGGTCGTCACGATCGACGACACCAACAACACGCTGGATGGCCTGCGGCGAGCCGTCAACAACGCCAACCTTGGAGTCACAGCAGCAGTCATTTATGACGGCTCGGGTTACCGCCTCACCATCACCAGCAAGGAATCGGGTTCCACCTCGGCGATTTCCATCTCCGAAAACACCCTTACGCTGTCCGACGGTGTCACGCCCTTGACGTTTTCAAGGACTCATTCCATCAGTGACGCGTCGGAATTGGACGCGAGTCTCGTGATCAACGGCCTCTCCCTCACCAGCTCGAGCAACCAGGTGGAGAACGCCGTTCCGGGTGTCTCCCTAAACCTACTGTCCGTCAGCGATTCCACCGTCACGCTGACGGTACGCAACGACATCGAGACGGTCCGCGGCAACGTGGAAAGCTTCGTCGAGAGCTACAACACGGTATACCGATACTTAAACTCACAATTCCAGTACAATGCCGCCAGCGGTAAAGCCGGGCCACTCAGCGGGGAGTTCATCGTTCGCGACATTCAAAGACAGCTGGCTTCCGTCGTCACCGGCGCGGTACCCACGGGCGGCTCCCTGACCACCTTGGCCTCTATCGGCGTCAAACTGCAAAACGACGGTACGTTGTCTATCGATAGCACCCGGCTCGATAAAGCGCTGAAGGAGCACTTTGAGGAGCTGGTGAGTCTCTTCACGGCCCAGGCTGAAGCGACCCACAGTCTCATCACCCCGATCAGCGTGGGATCCAGCACTCAGACCGGTACCTATCGGATCGACATTACGGCAGTGCCCGAGCCTGCCACCGTGACGGCGCCCAACGCAATCACAGGTACTCTCGGTGTCGACGAAACGCTGACCATCACCATGGGCGGGAAAACCTCCGTGGTGGAGTTGGCCGGCGGCATGACCCTAGCTGACATCGTCGACGTCGTCAACGCCCAGTTGGGTACAGACGGCTTGGCACTCACGGCTTCGCAATCGGGCGATCGGCTTGTATTTACATCTAAAAGGAACGGGGACAGCATCTCCTTTACCGTAGTCTCCAACATAGACGGCGGAGGCACCGGAATCGGCACGGCGGGATTGTCCGACAGCGGCGCATCCGTGGCGGGCAATTTCACGAACAGCCTTACTTCGGAGGTCTACGCGGCAACCGGCTCCGGGGACATTCTGCGGGGAACGGAAGGAGCCGCCAAAGATCTTTGGATCCGCTTCGGCGGAGGCAGCACCGGCACGTACGGTACCGTCACCGTCACGGTGGGATTTGCAGAGCGACTTGCCCGTCTCACCGAGCGGTTCACCGATTCTCTGGAGGGACCGATTCACCATGCCGTCAAGGGATTCGAAAATACCATCAAGTCTCTGCAGGATTCGGTCAGTGCAATGGAGGAGCGCCTGGCCTCCCGCGAACGCTACCTGACGGATCAGTTCTCCCGGGCCAACCAGGCCTTGCAACAGCTTTCATATTTGCAATCGACCTTGAGTCAACAGCTCACGGCTCTGTATGCCTTGCTCTGATGGAGAGGGAGTGTTATCGATGGCGTACGCATTCAGTTTAGCTTCGCGTTACCAGGATACGGAAATCCAATCGGCCGACCCCTTGGAGTTGGTCATTCTACTCTACGAGGGAGCGCTGCGACACCTTCGTCGGGCTGAAAAAGCCGTTGATTCCAATCAGACCGCCGTCAGAGCAGAGTCAATCGGGCGAGCATTGGCTATCATCGGTGAACTCCAGGCTACCTTGGATCACCAGCGTGGCGGCGAGATCGCCCGGTCCCTTGGGCGGTTGTACGAATACATCACCCGACAACTGACCAGGGCCAACCTCGGGGGCGGCAAGACCGAACTCTCGGAAGTTGCCGGCATCCTGGAGACCCTGCTGTCGGGGTGGAAAGAAGCCAGAGCAAAGGTTTTGGCACAAGAGAAGACGGCGCCTGCCATCGCTCCGGTTACTGATCGCATCACCTTCGGACGTGCCAGTTCTTCATCGCCTCTGGGATAGGCACATGTCGGAATCTCTCTTGATAACCCTACAATCTCTTCTCGACGAGCAATGGAAAGCTCTTGAGCAGGACGATTGTGCCAAGCTGGACGCTCTCGCCGCGCAGATCGAGCATCTGCTCCCGCAACTGGGAACAGTCCGGTGGGAGGATGTGGAGGCGTCGTCCGACGATCGACGCCGGCTGGCCGAGCTAATCCGTTCCGTCCAAGAGCAGCTTACCCGCAATCGAGAACGCTGGCTTCAGGTCCTGGCGACCACGCGCCTCGAGACACAGCGGCTTCAGGCTTCAAGGCGTTACACCGCCGCGCTCGACCCCGGGGGGTCCGGTACCGGATTGCATTTCTCTCGATCCGGCTGACTGCCTCCTCCGGATTGAGACAATTGGAAAGGCTTCAGCCACGGTGTTCAGCAGGCCAGTCCACTGCGCCACCACTCTATGCAGGCATACCGCGAAGTTACCCGGAGCACGTCAACTTCCTGGCGTCTATGCACCACCGACCGCAACAAAGCTGACGCGCCAACCCTTTCGGCAATTGATCCGGCGACCCGTGCTGAAATTCCGTCTTAGCCAGGAAACCCCGCTTCGGTCCATAAGCCGTTTAGCTTCAATATGTTAGACCTTGATAAAAGAAGAAACCATCAACTTGGCACGGCCGTTGCTTACCATGCCTCTGAAAGCAATCGTCGGGACCGGGTCCGGATCCACCGGCCGATGC
>JAPXNP010000059.1:8443-8741 GCA_033811955.1 Acidobacteriota bacterium | reverse complement strand
TAAAGAAGCAGCAACATCGCAGGTACGTCGGCATGGACCCAGGCGTAGGTATCCCAGTCTCCCGCATCGTGGTACCAGCCCCAAATGCCCTTCACGAGCCGGGAAGTATCCTTGACTTCGGAGACGTGCTCCCGGCTGGGGCGTTGGGGCAGGTAATACATGCGGTTGCGCTGGTAGTCCGCCGGATAGACTCGGTCGTCGAATTCAGAGACGATTCGATCGACGCCTTGCCGCTGAAAGAACAGGCCGCGCATCGCCGTGTAAAACGCAGCCCGATATACGTCTTCGGCGATGTAGA
>JAPXNP010000059.1:0-8433 GCA_033811955.1 Acidobacteriota bacterium | reverse complement strand
CGACGGCTACGACGTAGTAGCCTTCCCGTGTAACCGGGCTGAAATCACATTGCCAGACGTCGGCATTGGTGAAATTCCGATTGGGGCCGTATTCATTCCGGGAGGAATCGGGAGAGGTCTTGGGTTGTTGCTTGCTGAGGGGGACCGCGGAAATTTCTTCAAGGGTGTCAGCACGGATCACTCGGCACATGCGGCCGTCGTAGCCGTCCAGGTTGAGTCCTCCGTCTTGATGTGCTTCTGAATGGAAATCACCCATAAAGTGAGAAAGATACGCGTACTTCTTCCCCTCCGGCCGGTAGCCCACCTGGTTCACATGGACGGTTTCGGAGCGGAGAATCCTCTCGTCGAAGAGGAAGGAATACGTAGCCCGATTGTAAGCCAGACCGGGAAGGGACACGGTGTAATGCCGGCCGCGCTGCAACGGAAGGGGAACTTCGATGTAAATCCAGTGGTCGCTCAAGTGTGGAGGCTCACCCGGTGTGTAAAGGTTGTGGAAGTGGAAACCCTTCGACTTACGACCTACCCGGACCGGGCGCCGGGGCGAGGCATATTCGGGATCGTCGGAGCTTGATACTTCGTAAGAGTCGGTTTTCACCGCCCGGTCCAAATCTAGGAGTCCGTAATACAACGAATTACCGTCATACCGATCGTCGGGAGGCTGGAAATAATCGATGTGACCTTCCCGGAAGTGAAGCATGAGGATGGTGTCCGTCACGGGCGAGACTCCTAGCAAGTCCGGGCGGTCGACTTGCATGACCGTCCGTGCGACCAGCCAGGTTCCAGTCGTGAGCATGAACATCAGTACAGCGGACGCAGAGGCCGCCGCTTTCAGCAACGGGTGACCGCCTGCCGCGGCGGATACGCGTAGTCGGCGCCTTCGATGTTCTACTTTCTGCGCTTCCTCTTTCGACATTGTTTATGCCTCGATCCGAGCTTGGACAGCAGTTTTTCAAGTGTTCAAGTTCAAGGATTAAATTCCCTTCCGGTTGCCGAGAATGGTACAGGAGGCTTCCGTCAATTTCCTCAAGACCGTGCTGGAGTCTTCGCCCGTGGGAGGGAAATTGCAGTGTCGTTGGGGAAAGAGTTGCTTCTCGGATGCTTGTCTGTAAATGGCCGGAGCACTTGCGGAGAGGGGAAAATGCTCAGGTCGCTCCCGGTACCGGGACGGATACGGAAAAGTAGATGGAAATAAGCCGTGCGAAGAGGAGGAAAAGGGCGACAAATGTGTCCTCTTTTCCGTCTGGGCGGCGGGTTCTTCCCCCGCACCCGTCGGGTGTCTCTCGGATGCACCCGGAAGAGGGAATTTCTTGGCAGAGCGCCCTTGGCGTGCGCCTCTTGCCGTCAATGAAGGGACACCAAAAGTCCGGTAACCAGACGGAGGGTTTCCTTCGACGACGAGCCCAAGTTGTGAGCCTTACCTTCGACAATCCAGTGGAGGTGAGGAACCACTTGCCGCCGGTAGCCCGCTCCGATCGTGAATACATTCTTTCGAGTGCTCTCTTTGCCGGGTTCCGGATACTCGGGCAGGAATTCCGGGTTAACGGCCGTCCGGTTGTTCCAGAGAAAACCGAATCCTCCCTCCACAAAAAAGGAGCCGCGGGCGTCGGGAGTGAAATGGTACTGAAGGGTAAGATCGACATGCTGGCGATTCCGGTCGATTTCACCGTACGGGACCCCCTGGAACGGGGGTAGGAAAGGGTCTCGCGGCAAGTAGGACCAGTCGGCGGCAAGCCACCAAGAATCAGCGACCTGGAGCTGAAGCCACACTCCCAGCTCGGGAGTGGTGTCGTCGGCTGGGCCGACGTCCTCTGATACGCGGCCAAAGCCGACATGGAAGCCTCCGGCGATGTCGCGCAGAGGAGACGAATCCGCTGCGACAAGGAAATCGGCCGAAGCCTTATCTGCAACGAAGAGAAGCCATGAAGTCATCAAGAGTCCGGTCAGTTTTCGGTGGCGCAGCTGCATCCGCCAAGTCTACCAGGCTGCCCGGTTTGCGCGAGTCGGGCGGAGTTTGCATAATGACACTCAATGAGTGGAGCCCTGTTGGTTTTGTACCCAGGATCCTTTGATCCCGTTACAAACGGACATCTCGACATTATCCAGCGTGCCTGCCGCCTGTTTGATCGGGTGCTGGTGGCTGTCTCTACACAGGTGGATAAGCGACCTCTGTTCTCCTTGGAGGAGCGCTTGGAAATGCTGCGGGAGGTGACCGCCCCCTTGCGTCGGCAGGTGGAGGTGGAGGCTTTCGATGGTCTTTTGGTACATTATGCAGTCAATCGCGGAGCGAAAGCTGTGATCCGAGGGATCCGTGCGGTCACCGACTTCGACTATGAATTTCAAATGTCGCTGATGAATCGGCGTCTTTGCGAGGAACTCGAAACGGTTTTTCTGGTCCCGGCGGAAGCATATACCTACCTCAGCTCGAGCCTAGTGAAGGAAGTGGCCGGCTTAGGCGGCTCGGTAACGGGGCTGGTGCCCTCGCAGGTGGAGCGGAAGCTGGAGGAGAAGCTTGCTTCCGAGCGGGATCGCGGGAAGCAATCCGGAGGGTACCGTGACGGGTAAGCTTCGACTTTCCTTATTGGGTCTGATCTTTTTGGGAGTTGCTGTCTTCCTGAGCTTTTTGTGGAGTGTATTTTCTGGCGAGGATTCTCCGCCTGAAGAAAACGGGCTGGAGATAGGGGATCTGTTTGATCGACGTCTCGGTCCCATCATCCCCGAGGAAGCTCGGTCCCAGATTGTGGTCCGGCAGGTTCCGCGCGGCGGTGCCATGCATGAGTTGCTGGTACAGCAAGGACTTAGCGCCGCGGAAGCGCAGAAACTGATCGCCGAGGTGCGTCCGGTTTACAACTTGGCGCGCATTATGCCGGGAAACGGATTTGAGCTTCAGGTCACGCCTGAAGGTCAGGTAAGACGTTTTGTCTACGAGATTGATGAGCTGAAGCGTTTGCTGGTACGGTGGGATGGAGCGAGCTATTCGGCCGAGATCGTGGAACGCCCGGTCGAGGTGGTTCCTACGGCCTTGGGTGGTACGATCCAGCAAAGCTTTTGGAACGCCGTCTTGAGGCGGGGCGAGTCGCCTCGGCTGATTATGCAGGTTTTTGAGTTGATGCAGTGGGACATCGATTTTACAGCGATCCAGCCCGGCGACAGTTACCGTTTCATTTACGAGAAGAGATACTCGGAGGGAGAGTTCCTCGGCTACGGCAATGTTCTTGCTTTGGAATTCCGGCACGGTGGGCGTAGTTTCTTTGCCTTCTACTTCCCCGACACGAAGTCCGGGAAGCCTCGTTTTTTCGATGCTGAGGGGCGCAGTGTTCGGAAAGCCTTTTTGAAGGTCCCCTTTACGTACAACTACCGCATTAGTTCTGGCTTCTCCTACAGCCGGCTACACCCGGTCACCGGCCGGCGTCAACCCCACTACGGTGTGGATTATGCCGCTCCGACAGGTACTCCCGTACTGGCTTCGGCCGCCGGTCGCGTGGTTTTCGCCGGTTGGGACGGCGGGTCCGGGAAGATGGTCAAGCTCCGACACCCAAACGGCTATTACACGTACTACTTACATCTATCCAGCATTCTGGTGCGGGCGGGACAGTCGGTCTCCCAAGGGCAGGTCATCGGGAGGGTGGGTTCGACGGGTTTGGCTACCGGACCGCATCTTGACTACCGGATCCAGGATCCCCAGGGAAAGTATCTTAACCCTAAAGAGTACGTGGCTCTCCCTTCGGAAGAGGGAGTGCCGAAGTCGGAGAGAGAAGCCTTCGAGGAATTGCGGGACGAGTACCTTCGGAAATTGGACTCGATTCCTTTCCACGCTCCCCTTACCAGCGGTATCGCTGTGGCCGGGTGACTGGAACCACCCCGACGTATCGGCGGGCCGCTCGGAGACCGCTTCGTCATACGGCGGCTCGAGTCGGTTGTAGAGCGCCTGCCTTCGGCCCCGTTTTTGCGTGGCCGGTATGTTGAGAGCGATGCGTGGATTGCTGCTTTACAACCTTAACGCGCGCCGGCTCAAACCGGACGACTTGCAAAGGATGCGGCTCCGCTTGGCGGATCTGGACTTTTCGGTTCGGTCGGCGGCGGTGGGATCGGCCGAGGCCGTGCCGCGAAGCGGCGAGAGTGTTGTCCTTGTGGCGGGAGGAGACGGGACCGTTCATCGGTTACTTGCAGATCTCCTGCTTTGGAGGCTGCCGGTGGGGCTGCTTCCCTGCGGCACTGCCGATTGCCTCGCGGCCGAGCTGGGGCTGCCGAGGGACTGGAATGAAGCGTCCCGAGTCATCGCCCAAGGTGCGACAAGACGTGTCTGGGTTCCGCGGGGGGACGGTCGATTTTTCGTTCTCATGACAGGAATAGGACTGGACGCCTGGATCCTTTCGCGAATCGGGGAGCAAGTAAAGCGTCGATTAGGGGTGGCCGGTTTTTGGTTATGGGGAGCCGTGCAGTTTTTGCGTTGTCCCCTGGTTCCCATTCGAGTCGTCTCGGGCGACGAGGAGTGGGAAGCGCCCCTGGTAATTCTGGCGAACGCGTCTCGCTACGGCCGAGATCTGTTGGTGGCCCCGGAAGCATCGGTGTCCGAGGCGTCGCTTGACCTTTGCGCGTTCACGTCGCTGCGCCGGCGTCGTTACCCGGCGTACCTGTGGGCGGCCTTACGGGGTCGCCACCCGACGCTGCCTGATGTGGTGTACCGGAAGGTATCCGAAGTAAGGGTTCGCACCCCGGTCGAGGGGATTCTCGCTCAAATGGACGGGGAGCCGCTCGACCGCGTTGTCGGACGCCTTGCGGCGGGATGCGAAAACCTGTGCTTTTTTGCGCCGGAACTGCAGCGGGTTGCTGATCTACGAGACGGGTGAGGACACAAGTAAGGACGGGTAACGTTCCGACCGAAAAGCCCGGGTAAAATGAGTAAGATTCCGAGATTTACTTCTTACGGTGAAAGTGAAAAGGTGACCCCCCCATGTTCGAAGGCTTATCTGATCGATTACAGGCGATTTTGAGAGACCTGAAAGGCGAAGGAAGGATTTCCGAGCGGCACCTTGACGACGCCTTGCGGGAAATTCGGCTGGCTCTGCTGGAGGCTGACGTCAGCTTCCGGGTCGTCAAGCAGTTTATCGCGCGCGTCCGGGAAAAGGCTCTTGGACAAGACGTCTTGAAGAGCCTCACACCGGGGCAGCAGATCGTCAAGATTGTTCGCGACGAATTGATTGAATTGTTAGGCACGGAGCCGTCTAAGCTTGAGTTCAGTAAAGTTTCGCCCAGCGTAATTCTGCTGGTCGGCTTGCAGGGAAGTGGGAAGACAACGACCGCCGGCAAGCTTGCTCGCTGGTTGGTCAAGAACGGTCGACGCCCCTTGCTGGTATCGACGGACGTGTACCGACCGGCGGCTTTGAATCAGCTGCAAGTGGTTGGACGGGCGGTGGAGGTTCCCGTATTCGATACGACGAGCCGTGATGTTGTCGAGCGCGCCCGACAGGCGGTGCGGCATAGCAGAAACACTGGATTCGACACGCTCCTCGTGGATACCGCCGGCAGACTGCACGTCGATGATGCATTGATGGAGGAGTTGGAGAAACTCGACGAAGAAATGCAGCCGTCGGAGATTCTTCTGGTTGCCGACGCCATGACCGGCCAAGACGCCGTCAACTCCGCCGGCGAATTTAGTCGCCGTATCCGACTTACGGGGGTGATTCTGACCAAATTGGATGGAGACGCCAGAGGAGGAGCGGCACTTTCGATTCGATCGGTGGCCCAGGTACCCATCAAATTTATCGGTGTTGGAGAAAAGTACGACGCTTTGGAGGTGTTTCATCCCAGCCGCTTGGCGGGTCGCATTTTGGGTATGGGAGACGTCTTGACGCTCATCGAGAAGGCCGAAGAGACCGCCGATCGCGAGGCTTCGGAAGCCCTTCTGCGCCGACTGAAGCGCAACGAGTTCACGCTGGACGACTTTCGGACGCAGTTGCAACAGGTGCGTAAGCTTGGATCATTGGAGCAGATCCTTGGAATGCTTCCTCAGGTCGGCCCGCTGAAGGGAATGAAGGATGTCCATCTGGAAGAGAAGCGACTGGTGCATTACGATGCGATCCTCAGTTCCATGACTCCTGCCGAGCGACGGAATCCGAAACTGATCAACGGGTCCCGTCGTGCACGTATTGCGCGGGGCAGTGGTCGCCCGGTTTCAGAGGTAAATCAACTGCTGAGGGAATTCCAACAAGCCCGCAAGATGTTGCACAATCTGGGAAATGGAAAACTGAGCCGTAAGCTGTTGCAGTTGGGTCGTAGACGCTGATTTCATTCAGGGCATAACTTTTGTTAAAATACGCATTTTGCTGATTGACGTAGGAGGTTCACGTTGCTAAGAATAAGGCTGACGCGGAAAGGTGCTAAGAAGGCTCCTCATTATCGGGTCGTGGTGGCAGAACGGGAAAATCCGCGAGACGGTCGGTTTGTCGAGGAAGTCGGGCATTTTTGCCCGCTGGATCGCTGTGAGCGTTTACAGATCAAACTGGATCGCGTGGATCACTGGATCGCGCGGGGGGCCCAGCCGACGCGCACCGTGCAGGCACTTATCCGTCGGGCGCGGCAGGCGGAGGGGGCGGCAGTTGCAGGAGAACCCACGGTTTCGGCGGAACCGGAGGCGTAGTGGTCTTTCAATGCGAACTGAGGCAGTTCTGAAAGGAGCGTGGTGTGGGAGGGAGCATGAGAGAGTTGGTTGAGAATATCGCCAAGGCCCTGGTGGATCATCCTGAACAAGTTACTGTTACGGAGGTGGAGGGGGAACAGACCACGGTTTTAGAGCTTCGTGTCGCGCAGCCGGATTTGGGGAAGGTCATCGGCAAGCAAGGACGTACGGCACGGGCGATCCGGACGATTCTCGGCGCAGCCGGCATGAAGCTGCGCAAGCGCTTTGTCCTTGAGATCCTCGAATAGTTGGACGACCTCGTAACTGTTGCAAAGATCATTAAGACGCGAGGGATCCGCGGTGAGTTGTCCGCGGAGCTTTTGACGGACTTTCCGGAGCGGTTTGACCGCCTGGATAGAGTGACTCTGGTGGGGCCGCAGGGCACTTTTGAGGAACGGATCGAAGCATGCTGGTTCCACCAGGGGAGGGTCATCCTAAAGTTCGCCGGGCGTGGCCGGCCCGACGAGGTGGCCGAGTTGGTCGGTTGTGAGGTTCGAATCCCGGCGGATGAGCGAGTCGAGCTCCCCGAAGATACGTATTTCGATTCGGACTTACGGGGATGTTCAGTAGAAGACGGCGGCCGAACGCTGGGTCGAGTCTCCGGAGTACACCACGTTTCGGAGGAGCTCTCCAACCTGGTGGTTGTGACCGATGATGAGCGCGAGTTTATGATCCCTTTGGTGGGGGATTTTGTACGGCTCATCGATGTGGACCGTCGTCGAATCGAGGTGAATTTGCCGCCCGGATTGACGGGCCTGGCGGTGTCTTCCGTGTCGCGGAGAAAGCGCCGGCGCGAACGCCGCCTCGACGGGAAAGCATGAAGATCGACGTGTTGACGATCTTCCCGGTCATGTTGGAGACGGTTTTCCGGTTCGGGATGATCCGGCGGGCTCGTGAACTGGGAAAAGTCGAGATTCGTGTGTGGGATCTTAGGGAGTTTGCGGAAGACCGTCACGGGACGGTGGACGACCGTCCATATGGTGGTGGACCCGGCATGGTGATGAAGCCTGAGCCTTTGTTTCGGGCGGTTGAGGATTGTCGCCGGAAAGATGCTACTCCGGGACCAGTTTTGTTGATGAGCCCTCAGGGGCGGCGGTTCGATCAAGAGGCGGCGAAACGGTTGTCGCTCGAAGAACGCTTGATTATTCTATGCGGCCGATATGAGGGGGTGGACCAGCGAGTGGTGGATCACCTTGTGAATGAAGAGGTGTCCATTGGCGACTACGTGCTTTCGGGTGGCGAGTTGCCGGCCGCGGTAGTGGTCGACGCAGTCGTACGATTGGTGCCCGGTGTTTTGGGAGAAGGAGAATCCGCATTGCAGGATTCCTTCGTGGACGGTCTCCTGGATCATCCCCATTACACGCGCCCGGCGGAATTTCGGGGATGGGAAGTACCGGCGGTGTTGCTTTCCGGGGACCATAAGGCGATTCGACGGTGGCGGGAAGAGCAGGCTCTGGCGTTGACGCGGAGCCGGCGGCCCGATCTCTTGAAAACGAGCGAGTGAGGTAAGCATGGATCCGATTCAGCTGGTTGAGAAGAAATACTCGAAGCAGGCGGTGCCGGACTTCCGTCCCGGGGATACGGTCCGTGTCAATGTGAAGATTGCCGAGGGAGACAAGTTCCGTATTCAGGCTTTTGAAGGAGTGGTCATCGCCCTGAAGCGGAGGGGTCTGGCCTCGACCCTGACGGTTCGGAAAAGCAGCTTTGGTTACGGGGTCGAGAGGATCTTTCCGCTTCACTCACCGACAATTGAAAGC
>JAPXNP010000058.1:0-8777 GCA_033811955.1 Acidobacteriota bacterium | reverse complement strand
GATGGGACCCTTTCGGCATAGTGTTTGACGTGATTCTTCATGCCGGGACCCTGGGTGCCATCCTGATGTACTTTCGGGATGACTGGCGTCAGGTTCTAAGGGAGACTTGGAAAGAGGTAATCAATCGGTCGTGGACTCCACAGCGGCCGTCCCTCGCCGACGCTGTCGTGGTAGGAACCGTACCGGCCGTACTCCTTGCTCTTATCGGTCGCTCCTGGCTGGAAAACGACGCCCGGGTACCCGAAGTGACCGTCGTGACGCTGGCCGGCTTCGGCTTACTCCTGGGATGGGCCGATCGATGGAGAGGTGATCGCACGTTGGCGGATCTGAGATGGCGCGATGTTCTCTGGATCGGAGCGGCGCAAGGACTCGCCTTGATTCCCGGGGTCAGTCGGTCCGGCATTACCATCACGGCGGCATTGTGGTTGGGCTTCACCCGTCCCGAGGCGGCCCGTTTCTCTTTTCTCTTGGCCGGGCCGATCATGTTCTTAGGATTCCTCGATGCCCTTTGGGAGTGGTTGTCCATGGAAGGGAGTCTGTTGCCTGTCTCGGCCGTCCTGATCGGTTTCTTCACCTCCCTTACGGTAGGTTATTGCTGTATCCGGTTCTTACTTGCCTATCTTCGGAAGGCGGGGCTATGGCCATTCGTTGTCTACCGCTGTGCTTTGGCGGCCGTTATCTTTTGGTGGCTGTAGTCGGCGCCGGGCGGCTGTCCCCCTCAGGTTTCGGTAGAATGGAATTCGCGTCGCATTGCTCCGGTTGCGCAAGACGCCGTAACCCGGCGACAGGGAGGATATGGAAAGGCTTACGGTCATTCGGGTCCTATTACTGTGTATGCCTGTGACGGCGGCGATTCCTGACCGCTTGTCGGCTGTCCATTGGAAGGGAATCGAAGAGGGGGAGGCGTTGACCCAGATACCGGCTGGGACCGCCCAGGTTCTTGCGCCCGGCGATACGGGGGCCCTGGCCCAAGAGTGTCCGGCCGATGAGGGTTCCTCAGTGCCCGAAGAGAACAGCACAAAAGGAGAGCATCAGACCTCCTCTGCGGTCGAGGACGCGTCCGTGCGCCAAACCAGGGTTGAAGAAGCGGCAAAACGGGCCCGGGAAAATCCTTTTCTGCGGGAGTATTTCCTGCGGATCTTCCAGAGCGGAGATCCTTTCGAGTCTACGCCTCGGTTGCCGGAGGACGACCCCTTTGTTCAAGCTTTTGTGGATCGGCAGATTGAGAATTTTGTCGTAACTCTCGACGAGAAATTGCGCCAACTCGAAGGGCTTAGCGAGATGAGCGGGCGGCTGGTTGAGCGATGGGTGGCCACGGAATCGGGCTCGGACCGGCGGAACGTCGGATACGCCTTAATAGCGACGCTCAAGCAAGTGGAGGAGAGCAGCGACAATGTCGCGGATCGCTTGGCGGCCGTCCTCCTCTCGATGGACCGGAAGGTCAGGTACGACCCGAAGAGTGAAAGAGATCAGATTGGCGGTTCCGGTGAACTGATTGAGTACGTAAGAGATCAGTTACAGCTCTTAACCGTGGATCTCCGCGAGGCGGACCGGCTGATCCGCGATTACTTCTTCGGACGGGACAATCTCGTACGGGTTGAGGACTTGGGAGGCGCCAACATGTTGCAGCGGCTGTACTCCGTCCGTGAGCGGGCCAAACACCTGCAGCGCGTACTTAGGGCGGATCTGAGGTAGCGGGAGCGGCGCAGAGCTTGAGCCTCGGGAAGAGGAACGCACTGAAGTCCGCCTGCCTTTATAGAAAGGATTGCAAGGCTCTTGCCCGCCGACGTTGGAAAGAGTCGAGCCTCGGTTCAGAAAAGGTTCGGGATTGTGTTCTCGGAGTATGCACCAGCAACTTTGGACTTTCGAGTCTTCGGACATTTAGCGAAGATTTGACGCCGGATACCCGTTCCAGCGTAGGCATAGGCGTTCCGGCCCGCCTCACGCCCGTCTCCAGTTCGCCGACGGTCGTTCAGAAAGAGAGTCTGAGCAGCAAAGCGTGACCCCACGGCTCGAACGAAGACGCATAAGCGCGTGAAAGCTCATACTCGACAAATGCCCGATCTCCAAAGCGGCGGCCTACGGTGGCATGGAACTGATGGAGACGGACGGGTATCGTCTCCTCTTCCCACTCGTTACGGAAGCGGCCCCAGGAGTCGAGCCGCCATCCCGTGGAGTCCGGCAGATAGTGGCCCTCGGCCGTCTCGTCGGCCCGATAAGCGGTCAAACCGGTGCCTACAAAGAACCCGGCCGGCAGATGGTACTGGGCCCAGGTATGGAAACCGTGACTGGTCCGGCGGTTCCACTCTCGAGTCACCGGATCCTCATCTCCAAGCCTAGGATCGAAGCGATGCTCGGATCCTCGCAGATTCGCCAGCTTGTAATCAAAACTGAGGAAAAGCCGGTTGCGCCATATATAGCCGAGGCCGGCCGACAGGGAAGGGAGCCAATACTCGATTTGTCTTACGGAATCGGCAGTTCGAAACTCCGTTACATTTTCGGTAAAGGTCATGTGCGCCAAGCCACCCTTCAATGAAGCGTACAGGCCGGGAGCGACACGCTTGCGCCACTGCCCGGTCCATTCCTGATTTCGCCCGTCGCTGTCGAAGGCTGCCAGAGATGCCGACGAACCGTTGATCTCGTGGAAAGATTGCTCCGTAAACCCGCTCATTCCTCCGACGCGGAAGGCGAGTGCCACTGAACCGAACGAGTCCGCTTCGTGCTGATAGCCGACCGTCAGCTGGAAGCGATTGCTGCCGAAGGGTCCGCGGCTCAACTCGCTGATCATTGGGTGGCCGTTCGGTACAAACTGGTACTCGGTGGCTAGGTTTCCGCGGCTCCTCTGCTCATCCAACGAGAAGGCCAGGGTCTTGCCGGAAAAGCGACGCGCCAGCAAAAAAGTGGCCCGATGACTGTCATTGGTCGAAGAAAGATTAGGAGCAAACACGCTGCGGCCGATCTGTTCCACCTGGGTAACGCCGCCGAAGGCCGACGGTATCTGGCGCGTGACGTGGTAGTCGAAGTTCTCCCGCACGTCGGAGAACTGGTATGTTCCGCCGACGATCCAGCGGTCAAAAGGATATACGTAGGAGATTCGGGTGGAAACGCCCCGAAGGCTCCTTTCTTCGGTGGCGAACAACTCGTCAAGATCGTAGAAACGAGCCAACGGTGTCAGAGCCGGGATTTCAGGACTGAGCCAGGAATGAGAACGGGCCGGAAAGATGTAAATACGGCCGCTCGGGCGAACGATCCAACCCGCGTAAGCAGGGTTGTCCGCCAAGTCCAGATGGGGATCGGGAAACGCCAGAAATCGCTCCAAGAGGTTGTATTCCACAGGGATTTGGCTGCCGACATGCTCCGTCATCACCTGCTCCAAGCGCACGGGAGATTCCGGCCCCCGGAGCGGAAACACAGTCACAACTTCTCCCGGGACGACCAGCCTTTCCGGCTCGGAGGGTCGCTGTCGGTTACGGACTCCCACGAGTCCTTCCCACACTCGTACCGTCGTAATGTGGTCTTGGGTTACTTCGATCTCAAACTCCGTGCCCCGCACCCCGATCGTGGCGATGGGGCTGTACATCTGGTAAGGATTTGGTGCACCGATGAACTTGCGGATTTTCAGCCGGACTTTTCCCATCCAGATCTGAAGCAGCTCTCGAAGGTTGCCGGTAAAGTCCAAGATTTCCAGCTCGGTATTCGGCTCGACTTCAACCGTGGAGGAATCGGGCAGTCCCAGTAACAGGTATCCGGAAGTCCCCGTCAGCAGCCGTTCTCCTCTCTGAACGACGTCACCCGGCGACACGGGGACAGCTGCGGCGTGCTGCAAGCCGGCGGGAATGCGCTGAACCGTTCCCCTCACAGACAGGACCTCGACTTCGCCGGCTGAGAGGGCGGCCCGACGCAGCTGTCCCTCGGCGGAGGACAGGCAGAAGAAAAGCGCAGCGACCCAGGGTGCCGCTTCACGCCATCCATGCCGGCGGAAAAACGCGCTTCCAGCCACTCTCCCCCCTCAGCGCAAAACGCGCGGGATCAGCTCCGAAATTCGGGGACGCTTCGCGTTTGCTATACCTCGCTTAATCGGTCACCTCAATCCATCGGGCAAGCACCATACCGGATGCCTGACGAACCCCGTGAACCACGACGGTGATCCCGGGCGCCAGAACGTCACAAGCAAGCTGCACGTGCTCACCGTCATAAATCTCAGTACTCTCATCGACGAGGATCACCGTCCCACCGATCTCGAGCGAAACCACTTCGCCTTCATTCTCCACTACTTTGGTGACAGCACACCCTCCAGCTCCACCGAGGAGTCAACTGTGCCCGGAGTGTCGTCAACGTCGTTGTCATTGCCGGTGGAAGGTTCCTCACTCTCTTGATTTCCGTCGCCCTCGGCGTCCTTCTCCGGGCTTGGTGGCGGCTCACTTCCGCCGGTCGTGTCATTCGGCGGCTCGGTGTCGTCCGTGACGGCGCCTTCGTCACCGTCCGCAGACTCCTCGCTGCACGGCAAAAAAATGCGCTCGGCCAACAGTCCTTCAGTGGATTCACCGGATAAAGACTTTGGCGCGGGACCTCCCTCTACGAGGACCATGACGCCCTCGGCCAGACCTTCGGGACCCACCGGCTGATCCTCACTACACTGATAGAAGACTGTATCTTCGGTATAGGTCACGCCGGTTTGGAAAACGCTGAACGTTCCTCGGGCCTGTCCAGCATGCTGAAATCTTTCGACCTTCCCGAACAGTTCGGTCCACACGGGAGTCGTCTCGATTCTCTCCATGTCGTCGAACGGGTTTCCGTTGCCGTTGTCATCGGAGGCGATGCGTTCCGCCTGCACGTAAGCTTGACCCGGAGCAAAGCGGCCCTCCACGGCCACGAGTGAACCCTTCGGAAGCTCTCCTTCGACCCGGGTCTTACGAGTTAATTCAACCAGAGCGGCGACAGATCCAAGGGGCCCAACCTTTACACCCGTCTCGACCCAAACAAAGGCGGATCCTCCGACTGGGCTGTTTTCCACGGACTGCAGGGTCCCCTCGAGCCGGAGCGTCGCCGACTCCACGGTTCGCGGTCCGTACTCAAGCTCGACAATCGTGGGGAACCCTCCTTTCCACCGGGCCCGCAACCGGGCCAACGTTCCCGACGGCGGCGGAAACCCCAACGTTTCCGCTTCCGGAGCTCCGGACGATCTAATGTCCGAGGTCTCCGTAATCCGGAAAGCGATCCCCCGCACCTTCACACTCTGCTCACCAAAGGCCTGAATGGGACCTTCCATTTCCAGGTCCGAAGCGTTTTCCCGATGGATCCGCTTAGCGTAAATGGTAATTTCAGGGGTCGATTCGCGGGGAGGATAGAACCGGGTGAAGTGGCCCGTCACCTCCACGAAATCGCCGGGGACCAAAGAACGGCGACTGGAAGGAAAACCTAAGCCCGCTGTTACCTGCGTCCACGAAGTGAGGGCGACCCACTGATGGGACTGGTTGACCTGGATCAGCAGGCGGACGGCGTCTTCCCCGCGTTCCTCTCGATCGACGCGAACTACGGGCCCCGAGAAGCTGATCTCGCTCCCGAGGGGCCAGTCATCCCTTAGGGACTGGGGCCAAAGGACACCAAAAGCCGCCAGGCACACGACGCCCGCCGTCTTGACCCAACGCCGCTTCATACGTTGCACATCTCCTCCATATACTTGCAAGCAGGTTCCATACCAGCTTAACAGTTTCCCGCCCGTCCTTCGTCACCTTGCCAACGAAGTGCTCTAACCGGGCCGTCCTGACCCACCCGTCGGGTCGAACTGACCCGCCTCTAAACGAAGCGGTCGAGATCGATACCCAGGCGCCGGGCTTTTCGGTAGAGTGATTTACGTTCAATGCCGAGACGCCTGGCGGCCTCCGTCTTGTTCCCGCGGGTTTCGCGTAAGATCTGGAGGATCTTCTCCCTTTCCACCATATCGAGTTCGTTTAGTCCCAGCTCTCCCGCCGTTTCGGGGGCCGACAGGAACTCAAGGTCGGTCGGTACGATAAAAGGATCGGTCTTCAACACGGCCACGCGCTCGATGACATTTTCCAGCTCCCGAACATTTCCGGGCCAGTCGTACTGTTGTAGGAGCCGGACCGCTTCTTCAGTCAGTCGGAGGTTTCGTCCCAAGTGCTGGTTGATCTGTCGCAGAAAATGATTGGCCAGACGGGGAATGTCTTCGCGGCGATGCCGTAACGGCGGTACTTCCAAGCGCACGACGCTCAAGCGGTAGAAGAGATCTCGTCGAAAGCGGCCCTCTTCCTTGGCGGCTTCGATATCCTGGTTCGTCGCCGCCACGATTCTCACGTCCACCCGAATGAGGCGGTTGCCTCCCACGGGGCGGACCTCGCCTTCCTGTAGAGCCCGCAGCAACTTGACCTGAAACCCCGGGCTGGTCTCCGTAATCTCGTCAAGGAACAGCGTGCCCCCCTGGGCCTGCTCAAACAGGCCCTTGCGGGCAGCGACTGCTCCCGTGAAGGCGCCCCGTTCGTGGCCGAAAAGCTCGGACTCCAGCAGGGTCTCGGTCAGAGCTCCACAGTTGACGGGTACAAACGGGCGGTCCCGGCGCTCACTGAACAGGTGCAGGCTTCGCGCCACCAGCTCCTTTCCGGTTCCGGTCTCACCGGTGATCAGTACGGGACTGTCCGAGCGGGCGGCCAGGGCAATCTTCTTGTACAAGTCCACCATCGGAGGACTGTTGCCCACCAAGAGGGAAGGGCGCAACGATTCACCGCAACCGTTCTCTTCCGGCGGAGCAGACCGGGAACCGGCTAAGGCCCGCTCCACCAAATTGAGCAGGTCCTGGATTTTGAACGGCTTGGCCAGGTAATCGAAAGCCCCTCTCTTGATCGCCTCCACCGCCGTCTCGACGCTGCCTTGCGCCGTAAATACGATAACCGGGGGCCTCTCCAACGAGCTTTCGGGTTTCGCCAGCAGCTCCAGACCGTTTCCGTCAGGCAGGTAAAGGTCGCACAGCCACAGGTCGAAGGAGGATTCCTCGAGCCGGCTTTCGGCCTGAGCCAAGGTACGGGCCAAATCGACGCCGTAGCCGGCCGCCCGAAGAGCCATCGTGACCATGCGACCGGTGGCGGGATCATCTTCGACAACGAGTAGTCGTGCGCTCATCTTTCGCTCTTGCCGTCTCCCGGGCTCGCGGGCAACCGGACTCGGAAAACGCTGCCGGACCCGGGACGACTTTCGACGGTCACTTCACCTCCTAAGGCCGTGACCGCTTCTTTTACGAATGCAAGTCCCAGACCAGATCCTGACGCGTCGGGATCACCTTCGGCACGACCACGGTAAAACTTGTCGAAAATCCTCGACAGCTCCTCCTGTGAAATGCCCCGACCTCGGTCTTCTACCTCCACGACGAACCAGTTCCCCTCAAACCGCGACAGACGAACATCGACCGGGCTGTCGGGGGGACTGAACTTTAGAGCGTTGGAGAGAAGGTTGACGAGCACCTGTAGAAGTAGGTCGGGATCGGTGGTCAGATTCCAGTCGGCTCTCCCGTCCGCCGTCGTCACTCGGATACGACGGCTGTCGCCGGATTGAACCGTCGTAACCGCCCGCTCGACTAGATCGGGCAAAGCAATTGAGCGACAACGCAAAGGTCGTTGACCTTGCTCCAATCGAGTCACGTCCAAATAGTCGAGGATCATGCGGTGTAGGCGGTCGGTTTCTTCCCGGATGGTTCGAGCGGCTTCCACCCGATCCTCCGGAGACAACGGTGCGTCCATCTCCAGCAGTTCTGCGAAGCCCCGGATGGAGGTCAACGGGGTCTTCAGCTCGTGGCTGACGAAAGCGGTCAATTCGGCCCGTTGCTGTGCGAGTCGGAGGGCGCTCTCCGTCGCGTCACCCAGGACGGCCAGCTTCCATTCCAATCTCCCCCCGGACCGGAGGCTGGGATCGCTGATCGGCAGAGCTGAAGCTCGGGTTTCCCGGACCGTCCTTTGAAGCTCACGGAACCTACGGTTCAGCAGCCGATTCAGACGAACGTAGCGGAGACCCTGACTGAAGCTCACCGTCAGGACGGCTGTGAAGACCGTTGAAGCCAGCGGCAGATACCACCCCCGGAGAAGGAAAATCGCCAAGGGCCCGCCGACGATTATCGCCAGCAGCAAAGCGTACCAGAGGGGTGCATGGAGCTCGGGGCGAAATTCAAAGAGGCTCCAGAGCACCAATGCGACGGCGGCCACCAGGAGGCTGATCCAGGGTTCCGGCAGTGCTCTGAGGAAGCGCCGGTTCAGAAGAGTGTCCAGCGCATTGGCGTGAATTTCTACGCCGGGAGACTCCGTACGTCCACTGAACGGTGTGGCCAGGTGATCCCCCAGAGAATATGCCGTCGCTCCGATCAACACGATGCGGCCGCCGAGCTGGTCCGCCGCAATGGAGGGATCGTCCAACAGGACGGCGGCCGACACGTAAGGATACAGTCCGGGTGAGCCCCGGTAATTGACCGGCAGCAAATCGCCCTCGATGCGGGGAAGCACACCGAAAGCATCCTCTGCGCCCCCTACCTTGCCGGTTTGCGGGACAACGATGTAATCGCCCAGGTGACTACCGTCTCTTTGCGCCCGAAGTTCATTTTCCGGGACGGCGAGAGCGAGGCGGGCCAACTCTAGAGAAAAAGCCCAAATCACACGTCCCCCGTACTGGATGAACAAAGGGATCTGTCGGCAAACGCCGTCCGCGTCTTTGGCCGCATGTAGATGCCCGGCGACAAAAGCTTCCTTCCGGTTGAGCTCTTCCAGCGGTCCCTGCCACTC
>JAPXNP010000057.1:0-8823 GCA_033811955.1 Acidobacteriota bacterium | reverse complement strand
CCATACCCGATTACGCCGTCCACTCGTTCCAACATCGCAGGATTCCTAGAAAGTCCTCCTCCAGCTCCTGGTAGGATGCTCTGGCGGCTGAGCGCCTAGCATTCAGCACGAGATCTGGTGAACCCAACAGCTGAGCCTTGTGACGCCGAAAGATCTCCCGCAGCGAACGCTTCACGCGATTCCTGACAACCGGCGGCCCCACCTTCTTTGACACCGTAACCCCTAGCCGAGGCCACCCAAACTCATTCCCCCGCACATACGCTACAAGATAGCGGCAGTAAACCTTCTTCCCAGTCTGGTACAACGAAAGGAAATCTGGACGGCGTCGTATCCTCTCCCGCCGCCGAAGTCTCCGATCTATATCGCCATCAGCCGGCGACACTCAGTCTCCTTCGCCCTCTCTGCCGGCGGCGAGCAATTACTCTTCGACCACCCTGCGATCGCATCCGAACCAAAAACCCGTGCGTTCTACGCCGCCTTCGCCTATTCGGTTGAAATGTCCGCTTCATACTTCTCAGCTACCTCGCAGATTCGTCTCAAAAAACCAGAATCTTAGCAGGTTCGCGGCTTCCATTTCAACAATCACCCCTCCAACGAACCGCTTCCTTCCCAGCCCTAATGCGTTCCTCCGCTTCATCCACTCCCCCTTCCACCTCGGCGTCGAACCCTCCTCCAGGGAAAACCTTCCTCCCATACACTCGATGGACCTCCGTTCGGAGGTGCGCCGGCATCGCATGACCCTTTCGCAATCGTCTCACCTGCCGCAGCGCATCCAACTGGATATCCCCCACCACGATCTTTTCCCCACATCCTGCCGTCGCTTCCACAACGACTCTCCCATCATAGTCAACGATCATAGACCCCCCCGGCCAGGAAAATGGCGGGTACCGTGTCACCGATGCTCCCTGATTCGCCGCAACCACGTACGCCACGTTCTCCAACGCCCGACACCGATTCACCACCTTCCACCAGTCCAACGGCTCCGCCGTACCCCACGGATCCATATACGCGGACACACGCAGTAATACCTCAGCGCCCTTTCCAACCAACTCCCGCAATACTTCAGGAAATAACCAGTCATAACACGTCGCAGTTCCTATCCGACCAATCTCAGTCTCCGCAACCGGAAACATTTCCTCCTCATAACCCTCAATATCGTGCGGGCTCGTATGCACCTCCCAAGGAATCCATGGATACACTTTCCTATACCGATATTCGATCCCCCTCCCGCTCACCAAGCAAGCCGTGTTAAACACGGCACCCGGGTATTTCCGATCTAACTCCAACATCGACCCCATCTGTATCCAAACATCCAATTCGCGCGCCTTTTCCACCATCCTGCCCGTATGCTCATTCGGGATCTCTACCGCCAATCTCTCACCCAACTCCCTACGCGTCTCGTAAACTGGAGCACAGTGCGCAAACTCCGGAAACACAACCAGTCTTACCGGCCCAAAAGGAGCGTAACCCTCAACCGCCATATCAACAAGATCTAACATCCGCGCCGTATTCCTCTCCATCTCCCCTCTATTTCGAGGGTTCTCCAAATCCACCTGAATCGCCGCCGCAAGATAAAAACTCACAACCTACCCTCCCCAGTGTCCATCATTCCAATCCCACTATAACAACCAAGAACCTCTATGTACTCGCATACCCCTTGCAACTCCTCCACTGCTTCCGCCACCTTATCTTCTCCAAGACCTCCCGCCAGATCCACATAAAATAAATATTCCCAGGGACGATCTTTCAACGGTCTTGACTCGATCTTCAGTAAGTTCACACCCCGTTGCGCAAACACACCCAAAGCCCGAAACAACGTGCCAGGCACATTCGCAAGCCTAAACACCAAAGACACTTTATCTCCTGTCTCACCAGTCGGCTCCAACCTCAAAAACACAAATCTTGTGTAATTCTCAACACTATCCTGGATATTCGAAACCAGTATTTCCCCACCAAAACACTCCGCAGCCCGCCTCCCCGCGATTGCAGCACAATCCCGCAAATTCTTCTCCATTACTTCCCTGACACTACCTGACGTGTCATACGTCGCAACCACCTCCCACTCCGGATGCATACCCAGAAATCGCTCGCATTGCGCCAACGCAACAGGATGTGAAATCACAGTCCTTATATCCTTCAGATCTACTCCTGGAAACACTATCAAATGGTGGCAGACCCGCAAATAGTACTCCCGGCAAATCCGAAAGTGATATTTAAGCATTAGATCGTAATTTGTATGCACAGATCCAGCAATGGAATTCTCCAGCGGGACCACACAACCGTCCAGCTCCCGCCGAGCAACCGCGGCAAACACATCCTCGAAGCGACGAAAACCAACCACTGAGATCTCGTTTCCCAGCAGTCTACGAGCCGCCTCTTCGCTGAACGACCCAACGTCTCCCTGAATGCCCACGCGCATCTTCCACCCCTTGGTTCCTTCTGGCGGAGGTACGTGGGAATCGAACCCACCGGCCGACAGAATCCGTCGGCCCATCTGGTTTTGAAGACCAGGCTCGCCACCAGACGAGAAGTACCTCCACGCAGATTATAGTGCAGAGCAGTCCACGGAGGTCTTAGCCAACGTCGTTTACTCTTTAACCAGATTAGAAGAGTTAGTCATCATAGTAGAAGCTGTGGAAAACAGGGTGTGCTTGTGTAACATGCTGATTCTATGGGCCCTTAGAAGAAACTGTGGTGTGAACAAGTGAACGTGGGTTCTGTGCTCCAATGGTGGAATAGGGCGATGAGGCCTTCGTGTGGTGCAGTGTAGTGGTTGTGGTGGAGGCTTCGATGCTGGAATTGTGAAAGGGGGTATACTTCCGGGTTTTATGTTGTTGATTGTGAATCCGATGGCTGGCGGGTATCGTGCTGGGAGGTGGCTTCCGGCTCTTCGGAAATGGGCGGCTAAGCGAGGAGGGGTCCAGACGTTGGTGACCTCCGGACCGGCTGAAGTACAACAGACTTCCCCTGAGTTGTGGGGGTTGAAGGATGGGAAGGTAATTGTAGCAGGTGGAGATGGAACAGTTCGCTCGGTTTTACCGCTCTGTTTAAGCTCGGGCTGTAGATTGGGGATTCTCGCCGGCGGCACGGGGAATGATGTGGCGCGGAGCCTTGGGCTACCACTTTGGAATCTGTCTAGGGCGCTGCGAGTAGTCGAAGAGGACTCGGTCCGCTCTGTTGATGTGGGCATGGTTGGCGACCAGCTTTTCCTGTCAGTTCTTGGTTTGGGTTTTCCTGCGGTTGTTGCGGCCGCGGCTGTGAACACGCCGCCCGCGCGAGGCCCATTACCATTCTTCTTCGCAATTTTGCGCAGTCTGGGAGCCTGGCAACCTACCGACGTCGAAATCCGATTCGATCGGGAGCGGCTCACTGAGGGCATCGCAGCCGTTCTTATTCAAAATACACCCTTCACGGGCGGTGGCATGCACACTCTGCCCAGTGCGAGAATGGATGACGGAATGCTTGACTTGCTTGTAGCTTATTGGGTACCGCCAAAGACTCTTATTGGCCATCTCCTAAAACTCTACTCCGGTCGACACTTGAGCTTGCCGTTTTTTGAACGCTATCAAGTGAGGAGCTTGGAAATTCATTCACAACACCCAATACCAGCAACTGTTGATGGGGACCCCTTCCTTTGTACATCCGAGTCCGTCTGCATTTCTCCAAAACGCGTAACGGTGCTAGTTAAGTAAGGTAGGATGGATGAATGGTGCGGGAATTCTTGGAGCAAAAGACCCTTCTAATCACTGGAGTTACCGGGTTCCTCGGTCAGGCCCTGATTGAAAAGATCCTTTGGAGCCAGCCTCAGGTTAGGCGTATTTACGTCTTAATCCGTCCAAAGTACTTGCTTGGTGGCCGAATTCAAACCGCAGAGCAGCGTCTAAAGAAGGAGGTATTCACTTCGACGGCCTTTGATCGTCTGCGTCACCGCTGGTCTTCGGGTTTCACACAGTTCCTGCAGACGAAAGTCGTCCCTGTGTCCGGTGACCTGAGCCAAGTCGATCTTGGTCTTCCCGCCGAGGACTTGGAACGGCTCCGCGATGAGGTCGATATCGTCATCAATAGCGCCGCAGTCGTTTCCTTCGATGCTCCGATCGACCAAGCCCTCGCCATGAACGTACAAGGCGCCGAGAGAGTCGCTACCTTCGCCGCTTCCTGTAAAGAAGCACGGCTGCTACACATTTCGACAGCGTACGTCTGTGGCTCCGCCAAAGGAAACATACCCGAAGAACTTCATCAGGACGCCCGCGGGCGGCAGGAAGTTTCCGACAAGTTTCCTCTTCGAGCCTTTACCGATATTGACCAAGAGATCCTTGCCGTCGAACGTCTTTTGCAAAGGGTTCGTGAGGAAGCCGGCAGTCGTGAGGTCCAGCGAGACCTCTTGCGTGAGTATCTGACCTCGAGAGCTGCAGGCCGTCGGAGAGGTACTCGCCGCTCCGAACTGGAGAGGCTTCGACGTCGGTGGATAAGCGCGCGCCTCACTGAGGAAGGCATGAGCTGGTCGCGCAAACGAGGTTGGAATGACACATACACGTACACTAAGGCTTTGGGAGAGCTTGCCGTCGTGCGCGCGGCTGCAACGGTTCCCCTCGGCATCGTGCGTCCCGCGGTCATTGAAAGCAGCCTAAACGAGCCCAGCCCGGGTTGGCTCGACGGCCTTCGCATGGCGGATCCACTCATTGTCGCTATTGGAAAAGGGAGACTGCGATCCCTGCCACTGAATCCGGCTTTGGCGCTGGACCTCGTCCCGGCGGACACAGTGGTGAATGCAACCCTTGCACTCCTTCCGTACCTTGAGTGTCAAAATAATCCGAAGATCATCCAGGTAGCTACAAGCTCACAGAATCCAATTACTTTGGGGTCGTTGTACGAACTGATTTTTCAGTATTTCCAGGCCAATCCGATGTTGGATCGAGATGGTCGACCGATCGAGATTCGAAAACTTCGATTTCCAAGTTCCCCAACTTTTCGCTTGCAGCATCGCATTCGTACTCTCCCCCTTGGTACTGCTGAAAAGACACTCGACCGACTCAATATTTTACCGGGAGTCGACAAGGCAAGACGGAAGATCTCAAGTCGACGTATCGCGAGTGAGAAGCTTTACTATTACGGTGAACTATACGAGCCTTATCTAAATCTCGATTGTCAGTTCTCAGTTGATCATCTCCTTGAGCTAATGGACTCTCTTCCTCCTGAAGATCAAGCCGACTTTGATTTTGATGTGAGGAGGATCAACTGGAGACATTATATCCAGAATGTGCACATCCCAGGTCTGAAGAAGTACATTCTTAAACTTGAAGGCTCCGGCTCATTCGAATTACCAAAGCAGCTTGAATCCGATTTTCCAAATACAATCCCTGAACTGGTGGTTAGGGCGGCCGAACGATATGGAGACCGGACGGCCCTCCAATGGAAGAATAACGGTACCTGGGAGCGCTTCAGCTACCGACAGGTATTGGAGAACGCCCAGACGGTTGCGAATCGGCTGAGTTCCTTTGGACTGAAAAAGGGAGATCACGTCGTTCTTTTCGCTGAGAACTCCCCTCAGTGGGGGATGTGCCATCTTGGAGCAGTTCTAGCGGGTCTTGTGGTAGTTCCTATAGATTGGCAGACATGGCATCGAGAGGTTTGGAGCGTCGCGGCATTCACGGACGCCCGCGCAATTCTCGCGTCAACCAAGGCGCTCGGCAGGCTCACCATGGAAGAGCTGTCAGCGAACGAGAGCTCGAAGACGCCACGTCTACTTTTGTCTGTGAACCGTTTGGCGGAGCCGTTTGCGCTTCCGAACCTCCCGCGGAGTACCTCTCCGCCCATAGTTTTGGAAGTAGCTACATCCCCCTCTTTAGATCCGGACGACCCGGTCGCCATTGTTTTTACAACAGGAACCATGGTGAATCCAAAGGGCGCAGTTCACACCCACCGCACCTTCTTGAGCAATGTCCGAGGCGTCAACTATTATCTTTCGGTATCAGAAACAGATCGGCTTGTCTCGGTACTGCCGCTCTATCACTGCCTGGAGTTCACGTGCGGGTTCCTGATGGCTCTCTATGGTGGTGCCCAGGTAACGTACTCTCACTCGCTGAAGCCGAGGGTCATTATTGACCTCATGAAAGAGACGAAGGCAACCTGCCTCCTGGGCGTCCCAACCCTATTTTCACTCATCCGGGAGGACATCGAGAGAAGAATTTTAAAGAGCGCGAGTTCTTTTCTCCGAAGCAACCTGCTTGAGACTTCGCAGCGTGTTAATTTTTCCCTGGATCAGCGGTTTGGCGCAAGTCTGGCGAAGAGACTATTTGGCAAGGTTCACCAAGAATTTGGTGGCAATGTCCGAGTCTTGGTTAGTGGGGGTTCCTCTTTGGGTTCCTCTCTGTATCGGTACTTCAAGGCTTTGGGGATGCCCATCTACGAGGGGTACGGTCTAACAGAAACCGCGCCCGTTTTGACCGTCAACCCCCTCGATCAAAGTCGCGAGGCGTCTGCCGGTAAGCCGCTGCCTGGAGTTGAGTTACGGCTGTACCGGCCGGACCGGGACGGTGTCGGGGAGATAATCGTCCGAACCCCAAGCCTGATGCTTGGATACTACCGCAACGACGAGGCGACTAGGGCGGTGATACGTGATGGATGGTTCCATACCGGAGACCTGGGGTGGGTCGACATGGACGGTTTCGTCTATGTCACAGGTCGCTGCAAGGATGTGATTGTCACCGGAGCGGGTAAGAATGTATACCCCACGGACCTTGAAGCCATCTACTCAACCCTTCCGGCTGTCGGTGAAATCTGTGTTGTGGGTGTAAGAAGTGGTTTGACTGAAGATGTTCATGCCGTGGTGGTGCCGGAGACATCTCTCCAGTCAATGTCGATTGATCACGCGCGTAAAGAGGTACAGCGTCAGATCCAGGAACTTGCTCGGGAGTTGCCGAGTTACCATCGTTTTCAACAGGTTCACGTGCAGTTTGAAGCGCTCCCTAGAAGAGGGGATGGATCCCTCGACAGGAAAGCTGTCTGGGAGGCGGTCGTAGCCGGCCAACTTAAACAAGGGAAGGTCGTTGCTGCGGGGAAGACGGTTTCCGGGGTACGAGAGAAGATTCTGCTCGAACTGGCGCGCCTTTCAGGCCTTGGGGTGGAAGAAATCGACGAGACGAAGAATCTTTACACAGACCTCGGACTGGATTCATTGATGGCTGTGGAGCTTTTACTTTTTGTGGAGCGCGAGCTGGGTCTGGTCATTCCTGATGAGAGAGTTCCGGAGTTTCAGACGGTCGGAGACATCGTGGACGAACTGCGCCGGCTCGAGTCGGCAGCCCTGACCCCGGGCGAGAAGGAGACAGCTCAAGTAGTTCGTTCGGCCTTGCCCTACGAGGACCGACCAGCCCTCCAGCGGGGCCTGATGAACTTAAGTTTTCGATTGCTCGCCACTGTCTTCCGAAGGGTTTTTCATCTTGACATCCATTACCCGGAACGCCTCCCACGCACCGGCCCTTTCATTTTGGCCGGTAATCACACCAGTCACCTCGACTCGGGAGCGGTCATCGCCACCCTGGTCGAGACTTTAGGTTTTGCGGCTGCGCGCCGATTGCACGTCGTTGGCGCGAGGGATTATTTTTTCGATTCCCGTCTAAAGGGATGGGCGTTTTCGACGCTTCTCAACGTGGTCCCGATCGAGCGAGACGAGGTAGGTTTGCAAGGTCTTCGGTTGGTGGGTAGCATTCTGCGCCGGGGCGAGGCCGTCCTCATCTTCCCTGAAGGAACCCGTAGCAGGACCGGCGAGCTGCAGAGTTTCCGCCCGGGCGTGGGCCTTCTAGCCTGGGAATACGATGTGCCTGTGGTCCCTCTCTATCTCAGCGGAACCTTTGAGGCGTTACCCGCCGGGCGACTCCTTCCGCAGCGCGGGAAGGTTTCCGTGTGGGTGGGCAAACCACTGCGGGGTCGGGAGCTGTTCCCTTCATACCATGATGTTCCTGCCGACGAACTCTACCGGCGATTTACGGCCGAGATCCAGCGCAATGTCGAGGCCTTGGCGCGCGAAGCGGCAACAAGTCTCGACCGTAGAGATTCTTCGGAGGAGGCGTTGACCAGTGCAGGGACTTCCCGCGACTAAGCTTCCCTTTTTGCTGAGTGAGATTCGCGCCGCCGCCCAGCGACAGGCGGAGTGGCTCAACCGGACTCCGATCTTGCGCTCTTCGTCCGTTCCAGGCCTGTACTTCAAGGCGGAAAACCTACAGGTCACGGGATCGTTCAAGAGCCGCCCAGCGCTGGAGCAGTTGCTGGCCCTTGAAGATTCCGAACGCAGATGTGGAATTGTGACCTCCAGCTCAGGGAACTTTGCCGCAGCCGTGGCTTATTGGGCCCGGCGGCTCGGACTTTCAGCCACGATTGTCATGATGCCTTCCGCCAACCCCACCAAACGCTCTCTTGCGGAGGCTTACGGAGCCCGTATTGTGGAATGCGAGGACCGCTATGAAGCGCGCGCCGAGACAGTGGCTCGGCTGCAACAGAAAGAAGGATTAACTCCTATACATCCGTTTGATACGCCGGGTGCGGTCTTGGGGAATGCCGTCCTTGGGTGGGAGCTGGTGGAGGAGGTGCCGGACTGTCACCGCATTGTCGTTCCGGTCAGCGGAGGCGGTCTTCTTGCGGGTATTCTTGCAGCAGTGAAACTTCTCCGTCCCGACGTGGAGGTGTGGGGTGTTCAGCCCGCTTCTTCAAACGCCGCCTACCTCTCGTGGCAAGCGGGACGGCGAGTCTCCATTGATGCGGCCCGCACGGTGGCCGATGGATTGACCGCCACCAGCCCCGGAGACTTCACATTTTCGATCATTCGAG
>JAPXNP010000056.1:0-8870 GCA_033811955.1 Acidobacteriota bacterium | reverse complement strand
GGACAAACTCAGCCGTCGGACAAGGAGGAGGCAACTACAGCAAGAGTTTCCTCAAGCCACGACGTGAACCACGTCTTGAAGCTCTGTAGCCCGGTCTCTTGATCCCGTGCAGGCGGCAGGGCCGGTGATCCGGGATGAATGCCCCTGGTTTCAACTCCCGCACGCACGGCCCAGGGTACGGGAAACTCGTCAACGTAATGGCTCAACTTCGAGACCTGATCTTGGCAGTATCGGGCACGGACCAGGTCTCCGTCGGCGAAGGATCGCAGCAAAGCTACGATCAGTTCCGGGCAGATATTCGCCAGACCCGAAATTACCGCGTCCCATCCTGCTTCCAGTGCGTCAAGAATCAGAATGTCTTGCCCCACGATCAGGGAGATCTTCCGTGCATCGAGCTCTCGGCGAAATCGTTGCAGTGAGCCGGCGTTGCCGCTGCTGTCCTTAATGCCCACCAGGGAAGGCTCAGATTTCAGTAGATGTACGATCGTTTCTTCTTCCAGCGGGGTGGTAAACGAGGGGAGGTTGTACAGCAGGCAAGGGACGGAAAGCCGCCGGCCGAGCTCATGGTAGAACGCCGCCAGATCCTTCTGCGAATACGTGTAGAAGTGAGGAGGAGGTACCAGAACCGCGCGCACACCCTGGACCTCCGCGTGCCGGCCCAACTCGACGACCCGATCGAAATGCGAGTGACCGATGCATGCCAGAACCTGGATGCGGCCCGCGACGTGGTGAACGGCTTCCTCCAACAAAATCTTCCGTTCTTCTAAATCAAAGTGAGGGTATTCTCCGGTCCCGCCGGCGACGCAGACCCCGTCGACTCCTGCGGAGACAAGAACATCCAAGAGCGCCCGAAACTCGCCGAAGTTGATCCTTCCGTCAGGGTTTCGGGGTGTCACCGGAGCCACGAACGTTCCTTGTATCTTCACGCCACTGTCCTCGTCTTTCTTAAGTCATCCGTTTAAGCTTCACGATCCTGTGCCGGTGGTTGAGAAACCGTGCTTACAGCCAGACGTATGATAGTGCGAAGAGTGGAACTAGTCAAGAATATGAACACGAGCTGGGTGAATCTAGAACCTAGTTATGAATTTTGGTCATTAGTAGAAAAATTGGAACCCGATTGATTCTCGAAATCGCACCTGGAGGGCAAGGGACCCGTCGGACGCCGGCCGACGATTTCTTCGGCATATGGTCACCGTTACGCCGTCAGCTGTTGGCAACAGGAGAGTGCGCAGACACGGACCACGAATGCGGCGGTACCGGCTTAGGCGAGCCGAACAACCGCCCAGCGTCATGCGCGCGGGCGCGCTCTGCCGTCGGGGAGATGAAATCCGCAGGGGAGATCCACCTCGGTTCCGGGCGGCGGCTCCTATCGGCTGATCTCTTCCGAAATTTCCTTGGCAGCTTTCCGTAACGCCGCCACGATCTCCTCACGCCGAGCGTCTCCCGACAATCGCTGCTCGGGAACCGAGATGCTCATGGCCGCCACCACCTCGTCACCGGCATAAATAGGAACCCCAAAGCAAAATCCCTCCGGCGTGGTCTCCTCGCGATCCTCCGCCCAACCTCGCTCACGGATCCTCGCGTATTCCTCGTTCAACTGGATTTCGTCGGTAATCGTCTTATCCGTAAAACGGGTGAGCCCGTAACTGCGTAGGAGTACCTCACGGCGCGCCTCGGACTGAAATGCCGTGATCGCCTTGCCCATCGAGCTGGCGTGCGGCGGCAGAATCCGCCCTACCGTGTTGCCCATCCGGATGAGTCTGGGGCTCTCCACCACTGCGGCGACTTCAATGTGATTGTTCAGCAGAACCCCCAGGCTGACAGTTTCCCCAAAGGTCCTCCGCAGATCCCACATCTTCGGTTTCGCAATGTCGACCAAGTCCTCCACCGAATGACCTCCCACCCAAGGTTTCATGTTGCTTGCCAGGAGGTACTCACCGGACTCATTCCGGCGAATGTAGCCGGCCACTTCCAGCGTGTGTAGGATCCGAAAAACCGAGCTCTTCGCCATTCCCAGTCGGTTCGTCAACTCGTTGAGTGGCAGCGGACGCGGAGTGCGCTTGATAAGATCCAGCACTTCCAACGCCTTGCCCACGACCTTGGAAAAGTACTTGTCGTTCTCTCCCAGCCGTGCGGGAGCTTTCGCCTTTGGTCTCTTCGTGCCTCTTATCATCCTCGCCATACCACCTCTCAACTCAACCCTTCGGAGGAATCCGAAGTCCAACAGGTTAGGGAGATTCTTCGTTCGTATGCCCGGCCCTCGGTCATGCTACGCCGACCAGAGTGTACACCCGTCCTCCGACGTAGTACCAGGTTATCGTTCGTTTTACCGGAACTCGTCGCGTGGTTTCAGAGTCTCGGACGATACTTGCTATTTCCGGACCGGGTTCCGTGTGTGGCCCCGCCATCTTTGCCCTTGGCCGTGCTGCGTGTCGCGTGACCCGTGGCGTGTGGTGCGTCGGGAGCCCGCCGCACCGGAGGACGGCTTCCCGGCCGTCAACGCGAGCGTGGGAGAACCGCCTGCCCGCAGTCGCAGGCGGGACGCCTGCGCTCCCCCTCCTTGCGGGAGATAGAAAAACAGTGTCCCTTTCTCGTCCACCGTTACGCCGTCAGCTGTTGGCAACAGGAGAGTGCGCAGACACGGACCACGAATGCGGCGGTACCGGCTTAGGCGAGCCGAACAGCCGCCCAGCGTCATGCGCGCGGGCGCGCTCTGCCGTCGGGGAGATGAAATCCGCAGGGGAGATCCACCTCGGTTCCGGGCGGCGGCTCCTATCGGCTGATCTCTTCCGAAATTTCCCTTTCTCGTCCCCCTTTCTTGCAGGCGGTAGAAGAACAGTGTCCCTTTCTCTGCTTTCGGCGGCAGAAGCGCCTGCCCGCAGTCGCAGGCGGGACGCCTGCACTCCCCTCCGGCCGTCTCGGCCGTCGAAAAGGTCACGAGCGAGGATACCAGTCGTACACGCACCACGCGCCACGAAATATGCCGTACGTAGTACCCAGTACGCAGTTACGGACGGATGCCCGAGCCACACTCCCTCAGCTTGCCCGCTTTGACCGCCCCCGGGAAAACAACAACGTTACGAGAAACCCCACCAGGAAGATCGTTATGGTGCCGAAAACGATCACCAGGTACGGATGAAACCGGCTGACGAAATCACCGAACAGACCCTGAAACAGCTCCAGCTGCGACAGGCTCATCCACATGATCACCAGCAAACCAACGATCATCCCTACCAATGCGGAGAGATTCGTGGCCCGAGGCAAGAAGTATCCCAGCAGAAACAGCCCCACCATCCCTCCGCTGAAGATCGACGACAACTGCCACCACAGGTCCAAGGCGCTTTCCGCCCGACTGGCCAGCACCACCAGAGCGGCTCCCGTACCCAGGAGGCCCAGCACAAGAGACGTCACATACAGCACACGCATCGATTCCCTTTCCGAAGCCCCCGGTTTGAAGAACCGCCGGTAAAAATCCGTCAGCACGATGGTCGCCGAGCTGTTGACGCTGGTGGCCAGGGTACTCATGGCCGCCGCACATATCGCCGCGATCAGAAGACCGCTTACCCCCGCCGGCAGCACGTTCACGATGAAAAAGGGAAACACGTAGTCGGCCCGGTTGTTCGCCGGGTCCCAATACTCCGCCGGCAGCTGATCCGAAAAGACCGTGTAGTAGCAGAACAACCCCGTGCCGATAAAGAAGAAGAGCAGCGAAACCGGTACGTACAGCAATCCGCCCAACCAGACGGCTTTCCGTGCCTCCGAGTCGGAGCGTGACGAGATGTACCGTTGAATATACCCTTGGTCGATACCGAAGTTTTGCAGGTTGATGAAAATGCCGTTGAGCAAGATCACCCAGAAAGTGGCTGTGGCAAAGTCGGTCGGGTCAAAGCTTCCCAAGCTGAACTTATGGTTCTCCGCGGCGATGCTAAACAGCTGGCCGGGGCCTTCCGGCATGCTGAACACCAGGATCAGGGCACATAGGAGCGCTCCGCCGATCAGGATGAAACCCTGGATCGCTTCCGTCCAGATCACCCCCTCGATTCCGCCCATGATAGCGTAGGCGGTCACGGAAAGACCGGTCACCACAATGATGATCCACATGTCGATCCCCAGCAGCTCGCCTAGAGGTAGAGCCATCAGGTACATCACCATGCACATCCGGGCGACTTGCGTGAGCAGGTAGAAGGTCGACGCATACAAGCGGGCGGCGGTTCCGAAGCGATGTTCCAAATAGCTGTAGGCCGACACCTCTCCGCGATTACGGTAGAGGGGAACGAAGCACTTGACCGCCAACCACGCCGCCAGTGGAATCCCGAGGCTGAACGTGAAGCGCTTCCAGTCCTCGAGAAACGCGTTCCCCGGCAGGGCCAGAAAGCTGATGCTGCTCACATACGTGGCGAATATCGACATCCCACACAGCCACCCGGGGAGCGAGCGATCGGCCGCCATAAAACTCTCCGTATGCCGGCTCTTCTTCAGGAAGGTACTGCCGAAGCCCATGACAAGTGCGAAATACACCGCCAGCACGATCACATCGACGATGGGTAAATTCACTGTCCGCCCCCTTGCTTCCGTTCTTCCACCCCGTACATCAATCGACCCTCAGGCTGCCTCCCGGCCCAAGCCCACTCCGTTTTCCTCCCCCGTCCAAGCAAGTCTCCGAAGTACTCGACGCCGTCCTCACCGACCGCCTCCTTCCCACCGGTGTTCGAACCGCCTATGGCCGCCGGCATGGTCTCTTCCACAACACTTCTCCGGATCCGCACCAACTCGAAGATCACAGCCCAATTACAGAACTTCTCCAGATGGTTAGTCTATGAAGGTGTGTTCCATTTTTCAAGGACTCACTAGGCGTTTTTGAAACTATCCGATAATTCTCACTTGCACCGTCCGCAGCCCCGGTCATGAGCAAAGAAGACTACGAGGACATCGACTCCCGACCGAGCTCCGCCGACGATCCCCCGAAATCCTCTGATTTCCTTTCAACTCCGCAAGAGCCCACGTCGGGAGAACGTCTTGTTACCGGAGGCGGATGCCGGCGTCCGGAAAGACCAGTGGGTTGCGGCGGTCGGTGGACGCGGCTTCGTACCTCCCGGAGACCTTCGCAGCGAAGGGAAACGCCTGTGGCGGGCCCCGGCGGCTCTAAAGCGATAAGGCCTGAGATTTGCCTGCCCGCCTCTCCGCAAGATCTCTTCCGTCGGACGTACAAACCCAAGGCCCGCTGCAACCACGATCGGAAGTCCGCTCGGCCCTTACCGAGCGGCGACCATCTCACCAGACGACGCCAATGCGAAATCGTCCCGTACCGTGAGCTCTTCGTTCTTGATCCGATCGTGCACCTCAACCTCTACCCGGTATCGCCCCGGACCCAGTCCCTCCACGGGCAGGTCTCCAATCAAAACCACCCGATCGGAAGAGAAAAATTGGATCGTCCCGCCCCTCTCATCCACCGTTTGACCGACAACGTCGCCGCGCTCGTCCAGCACCCTGTACGTCACCCTTAAGGAAGGAGCCTGCGTCGTCTCGTCGACGGCCATGTTGTACACCTGCAAGTACACCCCGACCGAACCGCCCGCCGGAAACTCCTTCCTCACGCTGGGACGCACCTTCACGTCCCCGATCACGAACATCTCGTCCCCCTGCGGAATCTCCGGCAGCTCACGAATGAAATCCGACAACACAACAGAACTCGCCGCCAACCTATCCTCCGTAACCCGCAACGGCACAACCGCCTCACGGAGTACCCCGACCTGCCCGCTCCTCAGGTCCTTCACCACCAGGTCCAACTTGTATCTCATCTTCCCATCCAGAAGCACCGGCTTCTGGTAGACGGACCGCCCCAGCAACCCCTGCTCCAAAGACTCCGGTGGATACGAAGTCGTCACCTCGTCCTCAAACTCCTCCACTACCCGGTTCGTAATCCCGGTAATCAACCCGTAAATCGCCACCTTCGCGCTGTACACTCCGTTCTCTTCTTTGAAACTCAGATTCTTGTTCTCCAACTCCACCGTAATCGGAACCAACACCCGCTCCCGATTCACTCTGAAGTAATCCTTCCGTACCTGCAACGGAAGACTGTTGTAACTGACATTGACCTTGACGATTTCCTTTAAGTCCGGGTACTTGATCTGCGGCGGCCGCTGCACCATCACGTGCGTCTCATACCGCATGAACGGGTTGTCTTTCGCCCGACTCAGTTGCAACGGATAATCTTGAGCCCCTGCCGGATTGAAGTACGGCCGGTCCTTCTTCTCGGCCAGTCCCATCTCTTCCGCCAGCGTCAACCCCGCCCCCGGAATGTATAAAAGCGCGTCCTTTTCCTCCGGCCGCAAAGCCAACCGGTATTCGCCCGTCAACGTGGCGTCGACAAACTCCAATTCCACATCGTCTCCTACTCCCGGGAGGTGCCGGTACCACCACACTTCAAACGGATACGTACTCGTCGTGCCGCCCCCTTCCTGGATCGGCCGGTTGTACGCTCCCCCCGTCGGGTGGGTCTCCTTTTCGTCGGGAGGACCGTGAAGAATGTAAATACGGCCTCTGTCCGTCATCCAACCCGGCAATCCACTACCAAAGTGATCATTGGCATACGCAATCCTCCGGTAGTGTTCTTCCTTGAACTCATTGACCCCAGTCAGCGGATCCGGGTCCCTCCGGTACCAAAACTGCTCAATGAACTGCTCCTTCTCTTCATCCGTCGTCAAACGTTCGAAAACGGCCCGCTCTTCAGGACTGATGATGTAGACCACATCTTCATCCAACCATTTCTTGTAATAATTCTGTCCCTCCTCTTGTCGGTTGGATCGCCTTAAATCATCGCTTTCTTGAGCCGTTAAAGCTGGAAATGAAAGAAGAAAACCGAGCGTATATAATAACACTACCAAACGAGGCCTTTTCATTGTTTCGTAAGCCCTCATAAGGTACCTCCAGTCCAACCAGTGTATAAGGGGAAAGAGATACCAGTGATTTCAAAGTTAACCCAGGCTCCGCGTCGATGTCAACAGTGTCCAAGGTGGTGGGGTCTTCCAATCTTCCGAGCGGAAAGGGGAACAGGAAGGATCGGCGTCGGCTGAGCGCGGAGAAGGACCGGGCCCGGCCCCATGCAGAAACCGCTGCTCCTGATCCTGACGACGGAACGGATCTGCCAAGCACATTTACCGGGAATTATCAGCTGAAGACGTTTCCACCGAGACGTCCTCTTGTCACCCCAGCTGCAGGATGCGGTACTGATTACGGGGCATACCTCCAGGCGCCGGCCGACCAACCGACCGGAGAGGTGTGTTAATATAGAGGCGCTTAATTTCATTTAGATGGAGGTGAAATCATGCGCCGATGGATGCTTGCACTCTTTCTGCTTGGTTCCACGGCTTCGGTCCAAGCGTCTGACCGTGTCGTCGGTGATTACCTGGAAGTTCGGTCGAATCACGTATATACCTGCGGCTGCCTCTACTCGGGCGAGCTGGTAACCGGAGGACGAGAGGCGATCGTGGCCTGGAATCTTCGGGAAGGCGAACTCGCCGGGCGTCCCCTAAACGACGTTCGCGTTGTAGCCGTCTTGATGGGAGCTACCACGTTGAGCCTCGGGGAGAGCCCGCGTGTCACGGTACTTTACTTGGACGGTTATGCCGATGATGACCAGCGGGCCGCGGTACTTTCCTGGCTGAAGACTTCCTACCATGATCTTCTCGGAGAGATTCTCGAAATTCACGATCTCCCCATTCGCTTTTCAAAGACCGAGGATTTCTGGGAGGTGGAGGCGCAAGATGATGTTCACGTGCGCATCCGCCGCACCCGCCTGCCCGATGACGCCCACTTGGGTTCGTTCCGATGGTTCGACCCGTTCGTTTCACTTTCTCAATCGGAGCTGGTCACTTCATTGATTGATGAGTACAACGGGCCTGATTTGGGAATGCGCTGGGCACGATGGGATCACCGAATCAGTGGTTTTCGGGGTGAATTCGTAGCTGAAGAATGGTCTCCGCAAGGCTCGGCGGTGGGTGAGTAGACTCAGGAAGGCAAGCAAGCTCGGGCTATCCCAGCACCTGCTCTCAAGGTCAGCCGGTCGAGGGGGAGACCGCTCGGCGGGACTTCCCCCACAGCCGGAAAAAAACCATCCGGAAGAATCGGAACAATGTATAGAGTATCGTCAATGAGACGATAAAAAGTACGGCTGCAAGGATAAGGGCCAAGTAGGGGTGCTGAGACACCAGCCAGAGCAATCCGAAACTTGTTACGTCTTCGGCTAAGCTCAGGATAATGTTGGAAACCGGTTCGGGACTGGCATTGACTGCCAAGCGCAGCGAGCTTTTAGCTCCGTGGGTCGAGAAGGTAATGAATCCTCCGACAAGTCCGGCCGGCCAAAGCCATTCGGGCGGCAGATCGCTCATCGCCCCAACGGCAAGCAGAGCACCCGCCGGAACCCTGATGAATGCATGAATGGAATCCCACAGGTTGTCCACATAAGGAACCTTGTCGGCGACGAACTCGATGGCGAACAGGACACCGGCAGTGATCAGTACCCATGGGTGGCTGAGCACTTCGAGTTCCGCAGGCAAGGAAAGTATGTCGTACCGCCCCAAAAGACCGAGGGTAAGGACGGTTAAATAGAGGTTTAACCCGGCGGCCAGCGAGGAGCCGAGAGCCAGGCTTATGTTGGCCAAATCCATAATGTGCTCAGTTTCCTCCCCGTACCCTCAGTCTTAGCACTCCTCTCGAACCAGTGGGCAATAATCTCGTTGTTTAAAACGAAAACCGAATCGGACAAGTTCCGGCAACTTCACTCGGCTTTCGTCCTTTCCTTCGTGATTCGAATGATCTGGTTTGCTTTCACCCCCCGCAAGACGGTGACTGTCTTGTCCGGCCATCGGATC
>JAPXNP010000055.1:0-8872 GCA_033811955.1 Acidobacteriota bacterium | reverse complement strand
GCGCTGCTCCGATCCAGAGAACATCGCGCCATCTCAGATCCGACAACGTGCGACCACCTCTCCATCGATCGGCCCATCCCATGAGTAAGCCGAAGGCGACCAGCGTCACGACGGTCACTTCGGGTACCCGGGCGTCGTTTTCCAGCCAGGAGCGACCGATGAGAGCAAGGACTACGGCCGGTACGGTTCCAACCACGACAGCGTCGGCAAGGGACAACCTCTGTGGAGTCCACGACCGATTGATTAACTCTTTCCAACCCTCCCTCAAAATCCGACGCCACTCATCGCGAAAGTACACCAGGATGGCGCTCAGGGTCCCGGCATGAAGAATCACGTCAAACACTATGCCGAAAGGGTCCCATCCCAAGATCCAAGGCAAGATTAGAAGATGGGCGGAGCTACTGATCGGCAGGAATTCGGTGACACCCTGCAAGATTCCGAGAATGAATGCCTGCCATTGGTAACCAAGCATAGCGGTAGATGATACTCCCCTCGATTCCGAGGTTCTTCGCAAGATTCTTGGTATATCTTGGCGGACGCCGGACTTCCCCGGGACTGTCGGAGCGGAGTGCTATACTCCGCCTCACCTCGGATCGAGCTCCTACCGGGGCGACGAATTACCGCATTGAAACTGGGAGTTTCTGGCGAATGAGTTTTGCAGAACGCGAGAGCATTCTTATCCTGGACTTCGGATCTCAATACACGCAGCTGATTGCGCGACGGATCCGCGAGGCGGGAGTCTATTCGGAAATTGTCCCATTCAACGTGCCCTACGAAGAAGTCGTGAGCCGGCATCCGGTAGGGATCGTGCTCTCCGGGGGACCGTCGAGTGTGTTTGCGGAAGGGGCCCCCCGGGCGGATTCCCGAGTACTCGAATTCTCAGGTCCGATCTTGGGAATCTGTTACGGCATGCAATGGATGATCCAAACGTTGGGTGGCGACGTCAGGCCGAGTTCTCAACGGGAGTACGGCCGCACCGAGGTGGAGGTCGTCGAAGGTTCCGAGCTTTTTCGGGACATTCCTCGGCAAACCGTGGTTTGGATGAGCCACGGTGACCGCATAGAAAGGCTGCCGGACGGTTTTCGCGTGGTGGCGCGCTCGACGACAACCGTCGCCGCCGTTGAACATAATGAGAAGCGGCGGTATGGACTTCAGTTCCATCCGGAGGTGGCCCACACCGAGAAGGGTCGAGAGCTCCTGCGCAATTTTCTCTTTCGGATTTGCGGATGCCAAGGCGGATGGTCTGCGGCTTCTTTCATCTCTGAGGCGGTCGAAGCCGTTCGCCGCCAGGTGGGCTCAGGGTCGGCGGTTTGCGGCCTATCCGGCGGCGTTGACTCTACGGTGGCCGCCCTGTTGGTCCAGAGGGCCATCGGGGATCGGCTGACCTGTTTGTTCGTCGACAACGGCCTTCTGCGCAAGAACGAGTTCAATGAAGTGCTCGAGCTCTGCCGAGAGCACTTACATCTAAACGTGCGCGGCGTCGACGCTTCGCAGCGGTTTCTGCGGCGGCTTCGCGACGTGGAGGACCCGGAACAGAAACGCAAGATTATCGGCGAGGAATTCATTCGGGTGTTTGAGGAGGAAGCCGGCCGGCTGGGACCGGTGGACTTCCTGGTGCAAGGAACCCTCTATCCCGACGTGATTGAGTCGGTTTCGGTTCGAGGGCCGTCGGCCGTCATCAAGAGCCACCACAACGTGGGGGGACTTCCCGAAAGAATGCGCTTGACGCTGATCGAACCTCTGCGGGAGTTGTTCAAGGACGAAGTTCGGAAAGTGGGACGTGAGTTGGGCCTGCCCGAACCATTTGTGACGCGACAGCCGTTTCCCGGTCCCGGCTTGGCGGTACGCATCATAGGGGCCGTTACGGAGGATCGCTTGCACGTACTGCGGGAGGCCGACGCCGTCGTACAACAGGAGATCCGCGCCGCCGGCCTGTACGAAGACATATGGCAGTCGTTTGCGGTTTTGTTGCCGATCAGGAGCGTGGGTGTCATGGGAGATTCCCGCACCTACGAGAGTGTCGTGGCGGTTCGAGCCGTGGAAAGCCTGGACGGTATGACGGCCGATTGGGTACGGCTTCCTTACGACGTGTTGACGAGGATCTCGAGTCGGATCGTCAATGAGGTTCAAGGAGTTAACCGAGTCGTCTACGACGTCAGCTCCAAGCCGCCGAGCACCATCGAGTGGGAGTGAAGATGGAAAGGGTTCGGCTTGTAGATTCACGACCAAACGTCGGGCTTCCTCCTCAGCCTGATTCGACGAACCGGTGGGACATAGACTCGCCGGAGTCGGCAATAGACTTCCTTACAAGGAAGGTTGGACCGGAAGAGATATGATCGAGTTTTGTCACTTACATCTCCATAGTCACTACAGCTTGCTGGACGGTGCCAACCGCATCGAGGACGTGGTCGCCCGGGCGGCCGAGCTGAACATGCCGGCCGTGGCCTTGACGGATCACGGTAATCTTTTCGGCGCGGTCCAGTTTCATGACGCCGCGGTCGAGCAAGGGCTTAAGCCCATTATCGGGTGTGAAGTCTACTTGGCTCGCCACGGGCGCAAGCATAGAGAAGGTCGCTCCGCCGGAGCCAACCATCTCGTACTGCTGGCCGCCGACGATCAAGGCTACGCCAACCTGGTCCGGCTGGTGTCTCTCGGATACTTGGAAGGCTTTTACTACAAGCCTCGCATCGACAAGGAGGTCCTGGCGCAGTATTCGCAAGGTCTAATTTGCCTCTCGGCCTGCCTCCAGGGACCGGTGGCGGTTCCCTTGAGCCAGGACCGATATGAAGAAGCCCTGCGCGAAGCCGGCGAACTGGCCGAGATCATGGGACCCGGGAACTTCTACTTGGAAGTGCAGGACCACCACATCGCGGAACAGAAACTGGTCAATGAAGGTCTTGTGCGGATGGCGGGAGAACTGGGACTTCCTCTCGTGGCGACCAACGACTGCCATTATTTGTTCCGGGAAGACGCGGACGCCCATGATCTCCTCCTGTGCATCCAAACCGGGAAGACTCGCGACGATCCGAATCGGTTGGTCTACCGAACGCCCGAGTTCTATGTGAAGACGCCGGAAGAGATGGGCGAGCTGTTTCGAGACTTGCCGGAAGCCCTCCGGAACACCTTGGAAATCGCGGAACGCTGCAACTTTCACCTACCCAAGGGACAGAACATCTTTCCGGATTTCGCAGTCCCGGCCGGGCACACGGTCGATTCGTATTTCGAGAAAGTGGTGCGCGACGGGTTTCAAGCCCGACTCGAGGAGCTGCGTCGCCGACGGTCCCAGGGAAGATTGCGGCGCAGCCTGGAGGAATACGCCGAACGGCTGGAAGGGGAGATCAAGGTCATCCAGCAGCTCCATTTCTCCTCCTACTTTCTGATCGTGGCCGACTTCATCCATTACGCCAAGAAGAACGGTATTCCGGTCGGTCCGGGGAGAGGTTCCGCCGCAGGCAGCTTGGTCTCGTACGCTATGGGCATCACCGATATCGATCCGCTGCAGTACGACCTGCTGTTCGAACGGTTTCTCAATCCCGAGCGCATCAGTCCACCGGATATCGACGTGGATTTCTGCATGCTCCGCCGCGGCGAGGTAATCGACTACGTCACCCGGCGCTACGGGCGCGACAACGTCAGCCACATCATCACCTTTGGAACCATGGCTGCACGGGCGACTGTGCGGGACGTCGGCCGCAGCATGAACATCCCATACCCCGAAGTCGACAAGATCGCCAAGCTGATACCTCCCAACATGAATTTGAAGAGAGCCATGGAGGAGGTAAAGGAACTGCGGGAAGTAGCAGATTCCCATCCACGCTACCGGGACCTCCTGACGGTGGGACAAAGGCTGGAAGGCCTGGCCCGACACGCTTCCACCCATGCAGCGGGAATCGTCATCGCTCCCAAGCCCTTAATCGAACTGGTGCCTTTGTACCGTAGCAACAAGGACGAGATCAGCACCCAGTATTCCATGAAGGACCTGGAGCGGCTGGGACTCCTTAAAATGGACTTTCTCGGCCTCACGACGTTGACCGTCATTCATCAGGCGGTGGAACAAGTTCGGCGACAGTTGAACCAGGAGGTGGATCTAAACGAGATTTCCTTGGACGACCCGCAAACATTTGAGCTCTTTTGTGCCGCCAGAACGGCCGGGATCTTTCAATTTGAGTCGGCGGGAATGCGTGACATCCTGCGTCGCCTCCAGCCCAGCCGTCTTGAAGATCTGATCGCGTTGAACGCTTTGTATCGGCCCGGCCCCATCATGGGCGGCATGGTGGACGATTTCATCGAGCGTCGGCATGGTCGCATTCCGGTCACCTACGAGCTGCCGGAGCTAGAGGACATCCTCGACGAAACGTACGGGGTCATCCTCTATCAGGAACAGGTCATGCAGATCGCGAACCGTTTGGCCGGGTTCAGCCTGGCGGAGGCCGACACCCTTCGACGTGCCATGGGAAAGAAGAAGCGCGAGGTGATGCAGAGTCTCCAAAAAGACTTTGTCGACCGGGCCGGCGACCGTGGGATTCCGCGGGAAAAGGCTTTGAAAGTGTGGCAGCAGATGGAACACTTCGCCGGCTACGGCTTCAATAAGAGCCATTCCGCCGCCTATGCCTACTTGGCGTTCCAAACCGCCTACTTGAAAGCTCACTATCCGGTCCAGTTTATGGCCGCGCTGTTGAGCAGTGAAATGTCGAATACCGACAAATTGGTCGAATACCTGGCCGAGGCGCGGGAGATGGGTCTCGAAGTTCTACCGCCCGACATCAACCAAAGCGAAGTCGAGTTCACCGGCGCGGGCGAAAAGCAGATTCGCTTCGGTTTGGCCGCCGTCAAAAATGTCGGTGAAGGTGCGATTCGCAGTATCTTGGAGCGACGCCGAGAACTCGGGAATTTTCGGGATTTCTATCACCTCTGTGAAGAAGTCGATCTCCGATTGCTTAATCGACGAGCGTTGGAGTCTCTCATCAAAGCGGGCGCTCTTGACGGTTTTCACTCGAAACGGAAATCCATGATGGACGCCTTGGATCAGGCTTTAGAGACGGCTCAGAGACGGCAGCGGGAGCGCGCCGGCGGACAAAGGAGCCTGTTTGGAGACTTGATGGAAGACGAGGAGACCCGCCGCGAATTGCCCGATACGGGCGAGTGGTCGGATCGAGAGAAATGGAACTACGAGAAGGAAGTTCTCGGTTTCTTTCTTACCGGACATCCCTTGGAGCAGTTCCGAAACGAACTGAAGACCTTCGCTACGTGTACCACGTCTGAGCTCGGTCCCGAGTGGGTGGGACGGGATGTCGCCGTCGGTGGGGTCGTAGCGGGATACCGGAGAACCCAGACACGGCGCGGCGAGTCCATGGCCGTACTGGTGCTGGAAGATCTGTGTGGGACCGTGGAAGTGGTACTCTGGCCGCAGGTCTACGAGCAGCACCGGAATCTCTTGGATTCCGACGGCCCTCTGTTGGTCCGAGGGCGATGCGACGAGGACGCCCGCGGCGGCATCAAGATTCTCTGTTCGGAGCTTTATCCGTTGGCCACGGCGTGGCAGCAAGCGGTCAAGAGAGCCCGCATCCGAATCCCACTCTCTCGCGTCGAGGAGAGTCGCTTGAGCCAGTTTGAGTTTGTTCTTCGCCGCTTTCCCGGGCGGTGCCCGGTAGAGTTCGAGTTGCTTACCGACAACGGGACGCGGGTCAACGTCGTCCCCCTGGACCCGGTTGAAATCAATCCGCAACCGACCTTCATCCAAGAGGTGGAGAGCCTTTTTGGAGAGAGGTCCTGTATACTTGAAACTGTCGCCTGAAGCGTGACGCTTTGAAGCGGCCTTTCTAGACTGAAGCGTGGAGGCCTGTATGGATCACGGCACTGCGGGGCGAGTGGGAGCCGACGGCAAGGTTTCTTCGGCTCGCTCGGCCGTGGATTCCCCGACCTTACGCCACATAACCGCGTGGGACCACGTGCAGTTGTCTCGACACGAGCGGCGTCCTTACACACTCGACTATGTCGAACGGATCTTCGAAGACTTTCGAGAGATCCACGGAGACCGGAGATACGGCGACGATCCCGCCCTCATAGGGGGTATGGCTCTGCTGGAGGGTGTACCCATTATGCTGATCGGCCAGCAAAAGGGGCGCACGACGCGCGAGCGGATCGCCCGCAATTACGGGATGCCCAATCCGGAAGGTTATCGTAAGGCGCTTCGTCTGATGCGATTGGCCGAGAAGTTCCGCCGACCGATTCTCTGCTTCATCGATACGCCGGGAGCCTACCCTGGGATCGGCGCCGAAGAGCGGGGACAGGCCCAGGCCATCGCCGAAAACCTGATGGTGATGTCCCACCTGCGAGTGCCCATTCTTGTCGCGGTCCTGGGTGAGGGCGGTAGCGGCGGGGCTCTCGCCATCGGTGTAGGCAACCGAGTCTTGATGCTGGAACATGCCATCTACTCGGTTATCTCGCCTGAAAGCTGTTCGGCCATCCTCTGGAAGGATCAGGATCATGCGAAGGAAGCGGCCGAAGCGCTGAAGCTTACCGCCGAGCATTTGCTTCGCTTTGGTGTAGTGGACGAAATCGTGCCGGAGCCGGGGGAAGGCGCCCACACGGATTGGGACGAAGCCGCGCGGCTTCTGAAGGAAGCGTTGATTCGCAACCTTGTCGAACTGCGGGGCCTTCGCGCAAGCGATCTACAGGAACAGCGTTACCTGCGATTCCGTCGTATTGGAGAAGTTTTCGAAGATTAGTTTCGCATCACGGGACAAGAGAACGAGTGACGACTGGCGGTTCCTCGCCGACAGCATGCTGGGAAGCTTGGCTCGCTGGCTTCGAATCCTCGACTACGATACCGAGTACGAACGGTTCATTAGCGACGAGGAACTGATCCGGCGTAGCAATGCGGAGGACCGCATCACTTTAACCAAAGACCGGCGGCTGGCTCGTCGCCGGGCACTCCGGCAGGTTCTCTTGATCGACGGTCTTTCCCTCTCCGAACAATTGACCCAGGTGCTATCGCTAACCGGGGACGACCCCCTTCGCCGTCCTTTGTTCCGACGGTGCCTCGAGTGCAATCGGCGCCTCGAGGAGATCAGCGTAGCGGAGGCGGTGCCCATGGTCCCACCCTACGTTCTCCAAACTCAGGACCGATTCCTTCGCTGCCCTGCGTGCCGCCGGGTTTTCTGGGCGGGAACCCACCGGACCCGTATGCTGGAGCGGCTCGAAAGCCTGGTAATTCGACAAGATTAGCGGAGGCGATGCGGCTCCGCCGCAGCATTTCTTTCGACCAGGGTTGGAATGCGTATAATGTCGACTTTCTTGGGAGAAGCGAATGATGGAAAGCATGGGGGACCTCCATAGGACCTGCTATTGCGGTGAGGTGGCGGAACACCTTGTAGACAGCCAGGTTGTGGTCATGGGCTGGGTCGATCGCGTACGTGACTTGGGAAATCTCGTCTTCATCGATCTGCGCGACCGCACCGGCATCGTACAGATTGTCACCAACCCTGAGGCGGCGGAAGCTCTCGAGAAGGCCCGACAAGTAAGGCCCGAGTGGGTGCTCGCCGTGGAAGGTCCCGTGGTAAGGCGAAGCCCGGACACCGTCAACCCGGACATCCCAACGGGAACCGTCGAGGTCCGGGCCTGCATGCTTCGAGTCCTAAATCGGTCTTTGACCCCTCCCTTTCCCCTCAACGAGCAAGTCCCCATCGCCGAGGAAGCAAGGCTGAAGTACCGTTACCTGGATCTTCGACGCCGCGTCATGCAACAGAATATGATGCTTCGGCATAAGGTCTGTCTCGCCGTCAGACGATACATGGATTCACGAGGATTTCTAGAGATTGAAACCCCGTTCCTCACAAAGTCCACTCCGGAGGGAGCCCGGGACTACCTCGTCCCAAGCCGTATCCATCCGGGGCACTTTTACGCCTTGCCTCAGTCTCCCCAGCTCTTTAAGCAACTTTTGATGATCTCCGGAATGGATCGTTATTTCCAGATTGTTCGCTGTTTCCGAGACGAGGACTTGCGAGCCGATCGGCAGCCGGAGTTCACGCAGGTGGACATCGAGATGTCCTTCGTGCAAATGGAGGACGTCTTCGAGCTCGTGGAAGGACTGCTTGCGGTTATGTTCGATACGGCCGGTTTCAAGATCGATCGGCCTTTTCTTCGCCTCCCCTATGACGAGGTCATCGCTCGGTTCGGTACGGATCGTCCGGATCTCCGCTTCGGATTGGAACTCACGGATCTTACGGAGGCATTCCGTCACTCGGAATTCCCGGTATTCCGACAACTCATTCAAGAAGGCGGCATTGTCAAGGGAATTGCCGTTCCCGCCGGGACCGCTTACTCCCGTAAAGAGCTCGACGACCTGCAAGAATTCGTCCGACAATATGGCGCCCAGGCTATGACCTGGATTCGAACCCTTCCGGAAAGTGGTGTGCGGTCCTCCTTGCCCAAGACGGTGTCGGAATCCGAACTCCTCAGTGTGGCCGAAAGCGCCGGCTTGGCAAAGGATCAGTATCTGCTGGTCGTCGCCGGATCCCCGGCCGTGGTCCATGCCTGTTTGGCGAATCTTCGGCTCAAGCTCGGATCGGACTTGCAGCTCATATCCGACGACGAGTTCCGATTCGTTTGGGTGTATGACTTTCCTTTGCTCGAGTGGGACGTGGAGGAACAGCGTTACGTAGCCCTGCATCATCCTTTCACGTCGCCGCAGGACGACCATATGGCTTTGCTCACGGAGAATCCCACGGCGGTGCGGGCGAAAGCGTACGATGTGGTATTGAACGGTCTGGAGATCGGAGGCGGCTCTATCCGAATCCATCGGGACGACGTTCAGAGGAGTGTGTTTTCGGCGCTGGGAATCAGCCCGGAAGAAGCTGAAGATCGCTTCGGT
>JAPXNP010000054.1:0-8979 GCA_033811955.1 Acidobacteriota bacterium | reverse complement strand
CGGAGATCTGAAGCTGGAGACGAAAGACTTCTGGAGGCACGCTGTTGCGCCGAACTATACCGATGCCGTCAACACCGTGCTTTTCCGCTCCTGGGCTTCACGCAGGAACCGACACCACTGGTGCATGCCCATTCCCGTCTTCGCGGAAGTGTGGAAGATACGAGCCCTCGGATTCAGCGACAGGATCCGGTTCTCCACTTCCTCGACCCGGAACTGAAGATAGGGTAACAGATCCACCTTGGTAATAACGGTGGCGACGGCCCGACTGAAGATTGCCGGATACTTGAAGGGCTTATCATCACCTTCGGTGACCGATAGCACCGCCACCTTGAAGTCCTCGCCCAAGTCGTACGAAGTGGGGCAAATCAGGTTGCCCACGTTCTCGATGAAAAGGAAGTCCATCCGCCTGCCGTTTCCGAGCCAACCTGCCTTTCCCAATTCCTGCTGGACCAACCGGGCGTCAAGATGGCAGGCTCCGCCGGTAAGAATCTGGTGGGCATCGACTCCAAGCGCTCGGATCCGGTCGGCGTCCCGTTCGGTGGCGATGTCTCCTTCCAGAACGGCCACCGAGAAATCCCTTAAGCGTTGCACGGTGGCTTCCAGCAAACTTGTCTTGCCCGACCCGGGCGAAGAAATCAAGTTGGTGACCAAAGTCCCGCGCAGACCGAAATAGTCCCGCAGGCCGGCGGCCGCTTCTTGATTTGCTTGTAGTACTTTCTCCTTCACCGTCACTACATTGGTTTCGTTGCTACTCATCGTTCTTCACCCGTATCGGGATCACTCTCTGAGTGCCCGTTCTGTTTGGATTCACCTTCCGAAAGTTCCCCCCCCATGCAAAACCGGGACGGCCGACAGAAACCGGTCAGGTCTCCTTCGCTAAGACGCCGGGACCAGCGGGGACTCTGCGATCCTCCTTCGACGACGGCCGTCCCTCAAGATAGGCGATCTTCAGCAGATCCAGTTCATACCCCCCCTGGATCTCCAACGGCTGGGAACATCTCGGGCACGCAGGCATCCAACTACCCGGTGGGCGGTCGTAGGCACGATCACAGCGGGGGCAGTACTGGCGCGCTTCGCACCACTGAATTTCAAGGGCGGCGTGGTCGTGCGGAGTGTTCTTGGTGAGGGCCTCCCACGCAAAGCGGAGCAGATCCGGCTCAATGGTGGACAATTCGCCGACCGAGATGCAAACACTCTCCAGCCGGGCGCTCTCCGGAATCAAGCGAACTGCCGATTCAAGGATGCTTTCCGCAACACTGATCTCGTGCATCAGACCTACCGACCGGACCGTTATCGATACCGGCCGCGAGAGTAGAGAGTATAGCATAGACGGGCGGCGTAGCCCACCCGAAGATTGAGACGTCTGCCGCAAGCTGAGAAGCGTAGCCTTTCCAATGACTTGTCCTTACCGTCGCGGGTACTTCGGACCTGGTATGGTCTCGCCGGAAGCGGCCGATCCGGTAAGTCGAGCTTCGAACAACAACAGATGTATGCCCGAGGTTGCGAGGTCCGAGCAGCCCCTGCTAGGCTGACGTCTTGGCCGAGGTCACCACCCGCTTCAAGGGGCGGCATTGGCAGGAGGACATGATCCTATGGACATCAGTTGGCTGTCCAGCGATTCTTGGGCGTTCCAGATCATTTTCCCGCTTCTGATCTTCATGGCCCGGGTCAGCGACGTTACGCTGGGAACACTGCGCATGGTCTCGGTATCCCGTGGGCAGAAGGTATTCGCAGCGGTGCTGGGCTTCTTTGAAGTCCTCATCTGGTTGGTGGCCATCTCCTACATTCTCCAGCATCTGACGACAGTGATTAACTACTTGGCATACGCTGCGGGATTTGCTACGGGGAACTATCTGGGGTTAGCCATCGAAGAGAGGTTGGCTTTTGGTCTGCTGCAAGTGACGATCATTACGAACAAGGACGCGCGTGCCTTGATTGAGCATTTGCAGAAGCGGAATTTCGGGATCACCAGCGTAAGTGCCATGGGGGTTACGGGGCGGGTTCGAGTCGTCTATTCCGTGATCCAGCGCAAGCATCTGGAAGAGCTGCGGCAGATTGTGCGACGCTTTAATCCCCAAGCCTTCATGACAGTGCAGAACGTCCGCGAAGCTTCCAAGCCGGTGCCTCCGGTCCCTGAGCTGGCGCGGCGTCCCTGGTTGTTCATGCGAAAAGCGAAATAACAGGGGATGCCGCTCAAACACAGCGCCGGTTCCGGCGGGAGTCGAACGGGAGGCGGAGACTCGTAGTGTAGCTTCTATGGAGACTTTCACATTCATGAGCAGGAGGATTTATGGAATATCAGGCCAACCCGACGCGTTACGACACCATGAAATACCGATGTTGCGGACGTAGCGGACTAAAGTTGCCGGTTCTTTCGCTGGGTTTGTGGCATAACTTCGGTGGGGTCGACATATTCGAAACCGGACGTGCGATCGTCCGGGAAGCCTTTGATGCGGGGATTACCCATTTCGACCTTGCCAACAACTACGGGCCTCCTCCGGGTTCGGCGGAGGAGAACTTCGGGCGTATTCTCCGGATGGATTTTCAAGCCTATCGAGACGAACTGGTGATCTCGACGAAGGCCGGTTACACCATGTGGCCCGGTCCGTACGGCGACTGGGGTTCGAAGAAGTACTTAACGGCAAGCCTGGATCAGAGTCTGCAACGTTTGGGCCTTGGCTACGTCGACATCTTCTACTCTCACCGGTTCGACCCCGAGACACCCTTGGAGGAGACCATGGGAGCCTTGTCCCAAGCGGTTCGGCAGGGAAAGGCGCTTTATGTCGGCATCTCCAACTACCCGGCTGAGCAAACGCGCCGGGCGGTTGAGATCCTCGAGGCAATGGGTTGTCGTTGCCTCGTCCACCAGGTGCGCTATTCCATGTTGGACCGACGACTTGAGGAGGGGTTACTGGATCTTCACGAGCGGTTGGGTCTGGGATGCACTGTCTTTTCCCCGCTCGAGCAGGGGATCTTAACGGAGCGCTATCTGGAAGGTATTCCCGGCAATTCACGCGCCGCGAAGCCTCACGGTTTCTTGACGCCGGATCGCCTTGAGGAGGCGACGTTGGCTCGGGTTCGTCGGCTGAAAGACATCGCAGCCGGCCGAGGTCAGACCGTAGCGCAGTTGGCATTGGCTTGGGTTCTGCGGGATCCGCGGGTGACGTCGGCGGTCCTGGGAGTGAGCCGAGTGGAGCAGCTGCGGGACAACTTGCGGACTCTGGATAGGATCGAATTGACGACCGAGGAACTGAATCGGATCGAACAAGTTCTGGCCTCATGAAACCGACCCGAGGGGTGGATTCGTTGTCGCCGGGTCCGACGCTCTAAAGCCTGGCGCGTTTCGTGGATGTATCTGCTGCCGTTTGTGGGGTTGGTCTTTTCGGTCCGGGGGGTGGCACTTACGGGAGGACTGCCGTCGTTTACATGTTTGTACGCGTTGATATAGAATTCAGTTGCCTTGATTATGAAGAAACTGCTCACTGACGAAGCCCTGGAGCTGGTTGCCAATCGTTTTAAGGTGCTGGCAGATCCACTGAGACTCAAACTGGTGCAGTTGTTGATGGACGGCCCCCAAGACGTGAGTAGTCTTGTGCATCTGTCGGGCGCCAACCAAGCCAATGTCTCTCGGCATCTTTCGACGCTGGCCCGAGCCGGGATCCTGAACCGTCGGAAGGTAGGGCTACATGTGTATTACGAGATAGCGGACGATTCAGTCCTCGAGCTCTGTGAGCTGGTGTGCGGCAGCATTGAGAAGTATCACGCCAGTCAGGCGGAGGTCTTGCGCTCGTAGCGTTCCGAGACGCTTAGCCGAAGATTTTCTGCGCCGGTTCCTTCTTGGAGGTCTGGACCTTTCTTCGCATCCCCGCCTAACTGATTAGAATCGGCAACCCGAACTTCAGGCTCCTACCTCCCCCGGTGCGGTGCCTCGTCGCCCGCGGTTGTTGAGCCCCGGTACTCCCGTCCTGAGACTGGAGGCGGATCGGTCCTATACTTGTCTCCTTGTGATCGACGGAGAAGGGGCGGTCCGAATCGAGCGCGGGGGCGATCCTCAGGGCGAGGATGAACATCGCCGGGCGGTCAATGCCTGGATCCTTTACGACTGCGCGAATTCTGCCTTCTTCACGACGGTGGTGGCAGCCGTGTTTCCTCCCTTTTATCGCTCGCTGGTTCTGCAGGCGGGAGGATCCGCCGCCGATGCGACGGCCTACTGGGCCTACACGACGTCGGCGTCGCTGGCGCTTGTCGCCGTATTGGGGCCCATTCTGGGAGCCGTCGCCGATCTGGGGGGCGGTAAGAAAGGGTGGCTCACTCTTTTTGCGGCGGTGGGTATCGTATCTGCCGCATGTATGGTTTTACTGCAAGACGAGAGTTATCGTCTTGCTTCCTTGTTGTTTGCGGGGGGAACCGTCGGAGTCACGGGAAGTCTTGTGTTCTATGATGCATTGTTGCCGCATGTGGCAAGACCCGACGAACTTCACCGAGTTTCCGCCAAAGGGTATGCCATGGGCTACCTGGGCGGGGGCATATTGCTTCTGTTCAACTTGCTGCTGATTTTGTTTCCGGAAGCCTGTGGTCTCCAGAGCAGAGAACGCGCCATTCAGATCTCGTTTTTCTCAGTGGCGGTTTGGTGGGCACTGTTCACGATTCCTCTGCTGCGCCACGTTCCGGAACCTCGCGTACCTGGGAAGCCGGTGTCGTTGCGGTCGGCGGTTGCGAAGGCTTGGCCTCGTCTGCGGAACACGTTTCGTCACCTGCGACGCTACCGGCAACTTGCACTGTTCTTGTTGGCTTTCCTGGTGTACAGCGACGGGATCGGTACGATCATCAAGATGGCGACGGCGTACGGAGACGAGCTGGGAATCGATCTTGGCGACCTGATCGGTGCTTTGCTGGTCACGCAGTTTGTGGGGATCCCCTGTTCCTTCGCTTTCGGCCGGCTGGCCGGTAGAATTGGAGCCAAACCGGCGATTCTTTGCGGCCTGGGTGTCTACACCGGTGTGTCAGTTCTCGCTTTCTTTATGCAGACGGCGGCGCACTTTTACCTGCTCGCTTTGCTGGTCGGTATGGTTCAGGGGGGGACCCAGGCGTTAAGTAGGTCTCTGTTTGGGTTCATGGTGCCCCGCCACCGCTCGGCCGAGTTCTTTGGTTTCTTCAGTACGAGTGAGAAGTTGGCGGGAATCGTAGGGCCCTTTCTGTTTGGGTTCCTTGTCCACCAACAGGGCGAAGGCCGCGCAGGCATCCTCCTTTTGGTGATCTTCTTCGTAGTGGGCGGTCTGCTTCTTTCGTTTGTGGACGAGGCCGAAGGCCGCCGGCTTGCCCGGCAAGAGGAAGCGTCTACCGGCGGCGGCGTTGACGGAGGGTAGGGAGCTTGCCGCAGGATTCGGCAGGAGCGAAAATCCAAGCTGGATCGGCCTTGGTGATGAATGTCGAGCACCCGTTCTCGAAGCGTCCGGCCTGTATATTTCTGCCGTCTTGTGTACAGCCCTTGAAAGTCAATTCTTGACATTAAGACGAGTAAGGGAATAACGTGTGGGTCCGCGTGCCAGTTCAAGTTCACGTAGAAAGGATGGTGATGTTCCAATGAGCGATGCTATGTTGCTGGTGATTGTGGCAGGCGGAATGATTGTTGCGGCTAGTATCGTCGCTGCCCTACGGGCGGCGACGGGCAAGCAGCGGTCCCGTACGACGATCAGCGCGTTCGACGAGAAGTGACGCCGCCCTTCCATGCCGAGGACAGGCCGTTCTATAGCTTTCGAATCTACTTTGTTTCCGATCCGAACTTAGGCTTGAATAGGAAGTAATCTATGGCTCGGCCTGTCCTCCACCCTTTGTCGGTCGGCTTTCCGAGTTGTCGCTGAGTCAGATCGTTGCTCTTCCTATCCCAGGGTACAGTTGGCCGTGTAGGAAGCCGGCTCCGTCGGGTTGGAAGGGATGTAGTGTCGGAGTTTTCCTGAAGACCGGGATCAGGCATATCAGCCGGTGAGCCTTCTACTACCGCCGTCTTGTCGCTCAAGTGCGTTGCTAGGTTCCGGTGCCGGCCGATGGATTCCCGTCGCGAGTTTGGTTTCGCAGCGAGGGGTCGTCTTTTGCCAAGGTTGCCAGCCAATTCGTCAGACATTCTTCGAGGTTGTCACGGCACCGGCGATAGACGGCAAGATCTCCGCCGATCGGATCGGCGATTTCCTTCAGCCTTCCAGGTTTGCTCGTGTACTTCCAGAGTCGGACGATGCGGTCCGCCGCCCCGGGTCGTCGCATCCGAACCTCCCTGGCGTGTTGCGGCGCCATGACCACGATGAAATCGGCTTCATCGAGATGCCGGACGCTCAAAGCTCGCGAACGGTGGTGCGCCAAAGATAGTCCAAGGGGTGCCAGCACCTGCTCTACAAGCTCAGGAACGGTTTCTCCTTCGATACCCAAAGTACCGGCCGACTCGATCCAGCCGATGGTCAGGTTCTTCGAAACGGCGATGCGGCGACTGAGAGCCTCGGCCATAGGCGAACGGCAGAGGTTTCCGCTACAGACGAACACGATTCGCAAGCCTTGTTGAGCGGGTGAATCCTGGGCAGCCGCCATGGGGTCTCCGTTTCTCCGACGTTAACAAGATACCAGCTCTCAGTCTGACAGATACCTTTGGACCCCATTGCTATGTTGTCGGCGTCTCTTCCATCGGCAGCGGTGATATATGAGTCGTCCTTTGAGCCGGCGCGGCAAAACGAGGGGATAGGGACTCGGTTGGTCGAAGATTGCAGCGGTTTCGCGGAACCGACCGTTTGTTAAAACGCAGAACTACGAGTTTTGCGGCTATTCTGGATGAACCGCTGGCTTGTCCGACCGGTCGCCGCTGAACTTCGCATTGTCTGCGTTACTGGAAGGCCCGGTGGCGCGGCCGAGGCGGATCGCCTTACCGCCTCGCTCGGGCGGATTTAGATAAGGACCATTTCCTGTGTTGAATCTTGCGTCGGGGGGACATAGACTGACTCTAAAGGAAGAAACTCAATGGACTTGGAAGCGCTGGAAGCCCTTTACAATAGGTGCTTTTTCAATTGTCGATTCAACAGCCTTTCCGGTGATTCATTTCAGACTACTTGCCGGGGTTATTTGCCTGCCGGACTTTCTTCGTCGGCTTGGGCGACAGGGAACTGGTTTACCCCGGGAAGAAAGGAGGCTTAGATGTCTTGGACGAAGGCCGTGGTTCCGTTTTGTGGTCTGCTTGTACTGGTGAGTTGCACCTTCCTATCCCTCGAAGCTCAACAGAGTCCGACCTATGCTGAGGAGTACGCTCTATACCAACGGGCTCAAGCGGAGACGAATCAGCAAAAGCGAAAAGAACTGGCGCTCGAGTTCGTGCGCACGTACAAGCAGTCGGAGCTGGACCCGCACATCAGTTACCTGTATCAGCAGTATCTGAAGACCCTAAAGGATGGGGGACGTTGGCAAGAGCTGGCGAAGGCGGCGGAAGAATTCCTGCAATACCGGCCCGCCGATGCGCCGGCGGCTGCACTGGCGGTGGAAGCCTACCAGAAGTTGGGGCAGCCCCAGAAACTGGTGGACTTCGGCACTCGTCTCTATAACCAGAACCCCAACGCACCAACGGCCTACCTAGTGGCCAAGGCGTGCCAGTCCGTAGGAGACATGGCCGGTTTCGAGAAGTGGGCCGAGCGGACCTTACGGCATGATCCGGACAATCTGGAGATGCTGGCGACCTTGATCCAGTCCTCTTGGACGGCGCAGAACCTCCAAAAGGCTGCTGAATATGGGCAACGGGCGCTGAAGGCGCTGGCCAACGCCCCCGACAACGAGGCGAACAACCAGGTACGGGCGTTCGCTTACCGGGCGATAGGGGAAAATGCATATATTCAGAACGACTTTCCGTCGGCCCAGAGTGCTTTTGAAGAAGCCGCCCGACTTGATCCGAAGGTGGACTTTGCTCACCTGCGCCTAGGTTACTGCTATTGGCGCACGGCGCAGCTGGATAAGGCCATTGTTTCGTTTGCCCGGGCGGTGGCTCTCTCGGGTCCCAGCACCCAAGAGGCGAGGCAACAGTTGTACACGTTGCTTCGGCAGCGCTTCGGAAACACCAGCGCAGCGACGCGGTACATTGACGCCGCAAAGCAGGAACTGGGACTGAAGTAGGACGCGACTTCGGCGACGTTTGCATCCCTCGGGTGCCGAATTGCACCGTCGCCAAACCAAGACAAGGGCCGGGTTCTTGGTATACTACGGCCGGCCGGGTCGGGACGTGGCGCAGCCTGGTAGCGCACCTGAATGGGGTTCAGGGGGTCGCGAGTTCAAATCTCGCCGTCCCGACCATTAAGATCGGCTGACGGGCGGTGTCGCCTTCTTCGATATCGCTTCTGCGTCACTCCCTTGCTTTCAACCGGGACGTGGGGCGCCAGTGGGCCCTTGCATCGTCGACTTGCCGTGAGCTTGTTTTTTTCCGTGATCCCACCTTAGGCGACGACAGTCTTCTCAGAGTTTTCGGGCCAGAGTTTGCAGGCTGAACACAGCTAAAAAACCGACCAAGGGGATTAACAGAGCAGCCGAGACGCTTGCGTGATTGACCGCGACGCCCGCCAGCCAGGGAGCCAGCATTCCGCCCAGTAGGGCTACCGCCATCAAGCCGCCGATGACGGTGCCGGAAAAGGCGGGATATCTGGCCGAAGCTTGCCCCATGACGGTGGGGAAGATGAAGGCCGTGCAGAATCCGATCAACCCGGAAAGGAGGTAGCCGGTCTTGGGTTCTCCAACGGTGACCAGAAGTAAGAAACCCAAGGAAGCCAGCAGGGAAGCGGCTTGCACCACCGAAGCCGGTGACGTCAAACGAAGCAAAGCACCGGCGGCCGCACGGCCCAGGATCAGCGCTCCCCAAAAGACGGAAAGGTAGAAAGCGCCTTGAGCCGGGGTGGCGCCCAGCCGATCGACGGCGAAGGTTGACAGCCATCCGCCGGTGGTCATCTCGTTGCCCGACTCGAAGAA
>JAPXNP010000053.1:0-9311 GCA_033811955.1 Acidobacteriota bacterium | reverse complement strand
GGCGTGGGAATCTACAAGCCCTTCTTTACGACGGTGGAGGGCGTGGAGGCTTTGCGATTGCTGTTGGGCGGCCTATCGGGTTGTCGGCGTCTCCTGCCCACGCCCCAGCCGACAAGCAGACCGGCAAGCCCTCCGACGGCAAGCGACAGCCAGCTCCATGAGCTGGTCAATCGGTACCACCAGCTCGCCGGCGTCGCCGTCAACTGGATGTCTCCGACGCCAACCGTACTCCCACCGACGGTCTTCAGGCTAAGACGCAGCGTCATCCCCTCGGGTCGATTCAACCCGACCGGTAGCGCCCATTCCCAGCGACCCTCCTCGCGTGGACGGATCGCCTGCTCGACCTCTCCCAGCACCTGCTCTACCACCAGCTCCTCGTTCCACGGCTTCAATCGGGCCGAGACCTGCAGGGAATCTCCCAGGGCTGCGTACAAGCGTCGCTCTTCGTCCGAGAACTGCACCAGGTTCGGCGAGGCGGATCGAAACACGAGGCGCACCGGACTACCTTCGCTTGACGGGACGAACAACTCCAGCTCACCCAAGACCTGCCGCTGTAACCAAACTTCGCTCTTAAGCAGGGCACCGCCGTCCGTGTCGCTCCAGGCCGGCCGCAAACGGAGTGACTGCGAAAGCTCGGAAGCAACCACCAGATCGTCGTGCGCCTCCTGCAAGGCCAAGAAGCGCGCTTCCAAGCTGTTACGATCGGAGGTCAAGGCCTGCAGCTGTGCCTGCGCCCGTTGGAGCCGACTGCCGGTCTCCTGAAGTTCCCTCGTCAGCTGCTCCTTCTCCTTGGTCAGTTGCTCTACCTGGCGGCGCAACTCGGCATTCGACTTTTGGGCTTCATCGTGGGCCCGGGTCAATTCACCTATTCGCCGACTCAGAGCTTCCAGCTGCTGGCTCAGCTGCGTGTTTGAGCCCAGTTCCAAGTTGAGACGATCGGAGAGTTCTTTCATGCGGGCTGCGGAGCTCTCACTGTCGCGGCGCAGGCGATCGAGATCCGCCCGCAAGCTGTTCCGCTCCCGAATCAAAGCTTCCCTCTCCCGCTCCGCCTCGGCGGCACTGGTCGAGACGTGGTCAAGACGCGTACGGGCCTCCCGCAGCTCTCTTTCCAATGCGGCCGCGCGTTGTTCGAGTTCATTGTGGGCTGCGCGGACCGCCTTCAGCTCCTCACTCGCCTCCTGCAACCGCCGCCGGGTCTCCGCAAAATCGGGATGGGCGTCGGCCACGGCTTCGCGGACAAAGCTCGCTTCGGCCCCGGACGTAGTGCCCAAAATCTCTAACGTCTTCCGGAACTCCTGCTGAATGTACTGCCGGCGTGTTTCCTCGAGGTCTTTGTAAGTAAGCCCCTCCGTGAACCAGCTTTCCAGGGCGCGGTCAAAATCCGACCGCTGGGAAAACGTGTAACTGAGCGATTGGGGGAAACGAAAGACCACCTTGGCCCGCCGGCTCAAATCGATAGAAGACAACTCGAACTCCACTTCGGAGTCCTTGAAGTTCACACGGGTGATACGAACCTGGTCGGTTACGCGAAACAGTGGGCGCCGCAAAAGACCGGTCGGCGAAACTTCGCCTTCGGGTAGCAAAACCGCCTGTTCGCTACTCCAAACGGGTCGGCGAAGGAAGAGTGCTCGATTCTCGTAGCGAGCTTTATATTCTTCCTCAATCTCCTTACTCACGCCGGCCCAGAGAACAGCTACCGCACCAAGGAGCACCAAACCGCTTGCCAGCGAACGAATTTGCATGAGATCGGTCCTACCTTGGCGGATTCTAGCACAGGCTTAAGATCCCCCCTTCAGTGCGTCCCCATGATCCAGGAAAGCGGGTCCGCCGCCCGGGTTGGCTATAATCCGGACGGGAAGTTTCTTACATGTCCGACGACGTGCTCTATGTCGCTGAGATCTTCTTCAGCATCCAGGGTGAATCCACCTACTCGGGGGAGCCTTGCCTATTCGTCCGCCTGTCCGGCTGCGACCTTAGGTGCGCATGGTGCGATACCACCTATGCCTTTTCTCCGGGTCACCGCATGACTCCGGAAGATGTCGAGACCACTCTCTCAAGGTGGCGCTGCGACTTGGTGGAGATCACCGGAGGAGAGCCGCTCTTGCAACCGGCTGTGCCCCGGCTGATCCGTCGGCTGCTGGACGCCGGCAAGCGCGTCTTGGTGGAGACGGGAGGACACCGCGATATCAGCGTCGTCGACCCGCGGGCGGTCGTCATTTTGGACATAAAGTGCCCCGACAGCAGGATGAGTCGGTACAACGATTGGACGAACTTACAGCGGCTCCGTCCTCAGGACCAAATAAAGTTCGTCCTTGCCTCGCGCAGCGACTACGAGTGGGCCCGGGACGTCGCACGGAGTCGGCGGCTTGGCGAGAGGACGGTTTTATTCTCCCCCGTCTGGTCGACCCTTGAACCCAGACTCCTGGCTGAATGGATCTTGGAGGACGAACTACCGGTACGGCTTCAGCTGCCGTTGCACAAGATCCTCTGGGGACCGGAAAGGAGGGGGGTGTAGGCGCCTTCGCTTGGGGCACTTGAGGTACCCTTCTCAGTCTTGCCTCCACCTCAACCGAACTCAACTCCGAAAACTCAGGCAACCCGAGATCGGTCGTAGTCCGGCTGACCCTTCCCGTCCTGGGAACTCGGCCCAAAGCACACGCCGCTACTTAATCGGCGGGAGCTTCAACCAGTCATAGCCGATGGAGGGATCGTCATGCGGTATCCTTCCCTCGTCCTCGGGATCGTACGTTCGGGAGGTCACATAGAACAAATGAGCCGGTCCCTCCAGGCACTTACACCCATGGGCGATTCCCGGCGGTATTCGAAGCACGACCGCAGGCTGGTTTTCCCCCGCTAAGAACTCCATCAGCTCACCGTGCGTCGGCGAATCGGGGCGTGCATCATAAAGAGCCACCTTCAGCACCCCCACCGGGACGTACCACCAGTCTACTTGTTTGCGATGGATGTGCCACGCCTTGACGACCCCGGAATACATCAGGGAGTGGCTCCACTGCCCAAACCCTTCGCTGAAAAATCCGTCGGTGACCCGGATAAGTTCGCGGAAAAAGCCACGCTCGTCCCGGTGGGTAATCAAATCCCTCAAGTGAACGCCGTCGATCATGCCGCGCCAGTATATCCTTCCGTCCGGTCGATCCGCAGGCGCAGGTCCCGCATCGGCGTCCCGCGAACGCCTAACGGAGCGATCCCACCTGCTTCTCGGTTAGGATTTCCACCACCCGTCCATTTGGCAGCTGAGCCAGGTCCAGCAACTTCCCGGACGTAACCCATCGGCCGTCGGACTCCCTCAGCACGCGTACCACCGGTCGCTCGGGGTGATTCCGGTTCAGGCGTACCACCCGAACGATTTCGCCGGTACTCAGTTTCAATACTTCATGCAGAGGGAACAAAGTTACCGCCCGCACCAGGGAGCGCACCACCGAGGGACTGAACTGCGGTGTCTCCGAAAGCATATATAAGGCTTGGTATCCGGTAAGTGGATCCCGGTACGGTCGAGGATGGATGCACGCCTCGAACACGTCCGCTACAGCCAAAATTTTCGCCTCGGGGCGAATTTCCGCACCCGCCAATCCCATGGGGAAGCCGGAACCGTTCTCCCGCTCGTACACCTGAGCCACAATCTCGCTGATGTTTCCAAACTGCTCCTTTAGTAGTTCGGAAGAAAACAAAGGCCGGCGGCGCAAGACGGCCAACTCCTCTTCGCTCAACGGACCTTCCTTGAAAACAAGGTTTTCAGGAAGGCGAACAACTCCCACCTCGTGCATTAACGCCGCCAATCCGACGCGCCCGAGAAACGCTTCCGAGCGACCCTCCTCCAATGCAATACGCAGGCCCAAGATCGTTACGTTTACGCTGTGCGCAGTGACCGAAAAGGCCTGACGACGGTCCAGCGCTGAAGCCAACAACTGATCAGAGTTGCGCAGGGAGCTCAGCAACCGATGCACCAGTTGCTCCGCCGGGATCAGCGAAGGAGACTCGCCCATCGCGGCCTTACGGATCGCCTCCAGGACCAGGGTGCAGGCCTCCTCGTAAATTGTCTCCGCACGCTGCGAAACAGTTCGCTTTTCTTCCAAGAAAGCTGAGACAAAAGACTGCCGGGTCGATTCCATCCATTCCTGGCTCTCCAGATCCTCCCACCGCGGGCCTCGAAGTTCGGGAATCGCTCCCACCAAACGCTTGTCGAACCGCGTACGATTCACCTCGCCGCCGCGGAAACCGGAACCCCTCTCCCGATCCGAACCGCCGTCGGCCTTCCCCTCCGCGTCGGAAGATTTCCGCTCCGGATGGTCAGTCCGCTCCGCAGCTTCATGCTCGACGCAAGAAGAGTCCACACCACCCTCCCGTTCGCTTCGACCGCCTTGCCGCTGCTTCGCCTGCAGACGTTGAAATTCGGCCCGGTAGTCCTCAAGCTTCCGTAAAACCTCTTCCGCCGACTCGACCGAAGGTGTTTTCCCCCTCTCCGCCGGTGTCTCGTGAACCGCTTTCACCGACCTTCCCAAAGCCGCCGCGTCCGCCTTTGAGGCCCGCCGGATACCCCACATGCTCTCCGGATCCCGCCTTTCCCGACACACCAAAGGGAGTAGGTCGGCAGCGGGAAGACCCGGATCCCGAACCGCGTGGATCAAGCGCAGGCGCTGTTCCAGCCGACTTACACAGTCGACCACCTGCGCCAACAACCGTCGCAGTTCCAGTATCAGATCGTCCCAGGAAGCGCCGGCTCCCTCCACGAAAACACCCTTGGTCTCTTGCTTCTCCGCACCTTGCCGGCCTTCCTCTGTAGAAGGGGTGGTTTCCGCCACGGCGGGAGGTTTCTCCGGCTCCACGGACGGCCGCGGTCGGGAGGGTCTTGCGAGGGCCAGAACCCGCCGCTTGAATTCTTCGGCGGAAACCGGCTTCTGGATGTAATCATGAGCAAACGTCTGATGTCCCACCTGCTGATCGGCCGTCACCCCCGACTCCACGATGAACATCACAGGAATACGTTCAGTGTCGGGATCTTCGCGCAATCGTTGAGCCAGCTGGTACCCGTCAATCACCGGCAGCTCGAGACTGGCGATCAGAAGCGCCGGCCGGTGCCGCTTGGTCAAAGCGAGAGCACTCTTCCCGTCATGAGCCGTGAGAACGGTGAAGTTCAAGTTGCGAAGCACCGACGCCAAGTGATCCATCTCGGCCGAATCAGGGTCGGCGATCACAATCCTACCCAACTTGCCGCCTTCCGCCGCAACCTCGGCCAAAGCGGCGGCAGTCGCCGCCAGGTCATTGGATCTTCGCAGGAGCAAGCTGTTGGTAAACATCTTCTCCCTACACTACGTACTTGAAAACGTCCCCGTCGACCATCTTCATCTCTCGCCGAGCCGCCTCCAAGAGGCAGAGATCGGCCACGTTGTTAATGCGCCGAGGGACGCCGTTGGCGATCCGGTGGACGAGGTAAAGTGCCTCCTCGGTAAAGATCTCCCGCGTAATCCCCGCCACCGACAACCGGTGCTTGACGTATCCAACCGTGTCTTCGAATACGAAGCGGTGCAGATGCCACTTCACCGCTATTCGCTGGTCGAGCTGCGGATAGAGCATGATCTTCTCTCTCAATTCGGGTTGCCCCACCAGGACAACATTGACCAGAAAACGATCCTCCAGCTGAATGTTGAGAAGAAGTCGAATTTCCTCGTATACCTGGGGGTCTTCAATGATCTGCGCCTCATCGATAATCAGCAGGTTTTGTTTGCCCTGAGAGACGTTATCGAAGAAGAACTGGGAGAGGTCTCGGAACAGTTCGACTCGTGAACGATCGCCCGGATCACGTCCGAACTGACGCATCACTTCCTGCAGAAACGACAGGCGATCGAAGAAGGGGTAGTTGATGAGGGCCACCTCGTAGCGATTCAAATCCAGTCGGCTGATCACGGCACGGATCAAAACCGTCTTGCCGCAACCGTATTCCCCGCTGAGCATGGCGCATCCTTTCTGGTTCTCTACGGCGTAAAGCAAACGCCGTAGCCCTTCCTGGTGGTTTTCCGAAGGATAGAGAAACCGCTGATCAGGGGTATTCTCGAACGGTTTCTCCTTCAGCCCCCAGTATTCGAGATACATGCCATTTCTCTCCACGGCCTCCTCATGCAAATCCCTCGCCCAAAATGTTCCTTTCGAAGCATTCACTTCCTGATAACACAACGGGCTGATAGCCCATACATCTGCTGAAAAGGCAATCCCTCATAGATTCCACGGCCGGCACTCGCCTGCTCTTGTTCCGGCTCAAGGCTGAACCGCAGAACCTAGTGCTGAACACAGCCTCCCCCTGTGTCACGCACTACCGAAAGAGGGAACCGCCCTTCCGCCCCTCGAGGATCAAGCGTTGGGAGACAGTCCCTCACCTTTACCGCAGCTTTTCTTCAGGTTCCCACCCGCCGAATCTTCCCCTCGCGCGTCAGCATGAAACCCTCGGGAAGACTCTCTTCGACCGCCGGCCGGAAGCCGCGTACGCTCCAACCTTTCTCTGCCAAGTATTGCAGGATGTGATTACGCACCCGCGGGCGATCTTCGGACTCAAGGTAACATCGAAGAATTGCCTCTCGAGCTTCTTCCTCCGGCCGGTTCAACAGCCACCGAACGGCGGCCAGGCGGACATCGTCGTCCTGATCTTCCAGGAAGCGACGCACCGCGAGATCCAACTCGGGCGAATAGAGCTCACCGACGGCTTGAAGCAACTGGACCTTAGGGATCGCACTGGCAGGGGGATTTTCCCAAAGATCTTGCAAGATCTGGCTGAATAGCTCCGCTTGCCGCGTTGGTTCCAGGATTTCCTGCAGAATTCTGACGGGCCAGTAAACGGCCCGCTCACTCTTAATAAAGCGGACCAACGGGTCTACCGCCCGGGAGCCGGCGTTGACAAACCAATCGAACAATTCTTGTTTCTCGGCCTCGTCCTGCACTGAGGGAGAAACGGCGATCGTAAACCGATCCAGCAAGGCAAGCCACGCTTCTGGAGTCCCCATCGCGAACAACTTCTCGGCGGCTCCTTGACGGATGGAAGGGTCGCCGTGAGGTTCCTTCACTTTCTTCCGAAGTCTTGCAATCTGGCGCTCCGGCGAGCGCCGCAACGAATCAAGCCAGCTCATTTTCGGGAACTACTCCCTGGCATTCTCGAGCAATGTACACGCCGTCGGCCGCCTTTGCAAACTGACCACGGCACACGCCCCCTTCCTCCGGTGAACTGGAGTCGGGTACCATGACCACGTTATGAAAGCGGTCGTGATCACGAAGCCGGGACCTCCTTCCGTCCTGGCTTGGGAAGATCGTCCGGCTCCCGCCAGAGGACGGGGCCAACTACTCATCGAGGTCCGAGCGGCGGGTCTCAATCGAGCGGACATCATGCAACGTCTGGGACATTACCCGCCTCCCCCGGGTACAGCCGCGGATATTCCGGGTCTCGAAGCCGCCGGTATGGTCCTCGAGGCCGACCCGGGATCACCGTTTCGTCCGGGAGACCGCGTCATGGCGCTGCTTCCCGGCGCCGCCTGCGCCACCATGGCGGTGGCGGCGGAAGATCTCGCCATACCGGTCCCACAGGACTGGAGTTGGGAGGAGGCCGCCGCGGTTCCCGAGGTTTATCTGACGGCTTTCGACGCCCTGGTGAGTCGCTTGACGATTTTGCTGGGAGAATGGTTGCTGATTCATTCCGTGGGAAGTGGAGTCGGCATCGCCGCCCTCCAGTTGGCACAAGTACTCGGCGTACGCACAATCGGCACCAGTCGACAGAGCTGGAAGTTGGAACGAGCCCATGCGTTGGCACTGGATCATGGAGTCCTTCTGAAGGACGACGGAAGCTGGAAGGAGGAAGTACGACGCCTCGTCCCCGAGGGCGTCGACGCCGTGCTGGACTTGGTGGGCGCCGGTCACTGGCCCGCAAGCTTGGAAGTTTTGCGAAGCCGTGGCCGGATTGTGATCGTAGGGCTGGTTTCCGGTTCCCGAACCGAGCTGGACCTGGGCTTGCTCCTGCAGCGGCGCATCCGGGTTGAGGGAACCGCTCTGCGGTCCCGTCCGGATTGGGAAAAGGCCGCCTTGGTTCAGGAATTTCGCCAAACCGCATGGCGCTCCATGTTGGCGCGACAAGTCCGCCCGGTGATCGATCGCGTCTTTCCAGCCGAGGAGGCTTCCGCGGCTCACCGTTATTTGGAGGAAAACCGCTCGTTCGGGAAGGTCGTCCTCCGCTTTCCCCCCGATTGAGCCGGAACGTCCGGCGCCTAGGATAAGAGGACGGGCACGCCCCCGAAAGGTCAGCGCAACTGCAAAGACGCCACGCATTCGATGTGGAACGTCTGAGGAAACATGTCGACCGGCTGAACGGCCGTCAGTTCGTAGTTCCGAACCAGCAGCCGGAGGTCCCGCGCCAAAGTGGCCGGATTACAGCTGGTATAGACCAGACGCTTGGATCTTACGCGCAGTAATGCCTCCACCACGTCCGGGTGCAAGCCCGCCCGCGGAGGATCCAGAATGATCACGTCAGGCTTCCCGTGAGTTCGAAGGAATCCCGGCTTCAACGCTTCCACCGCGTCGCCCTGACGGAACAGTGCGTTATCAATATCGTTCTCCCTGGCGTTGAGTACGGCAAGCCGCACCGCCTCCGCCTGACTTTCCATTCCCACCACCCGGCGAACTCGCCGGGCCAGGGAAAGGCCGATGCACCCGATACCGCTGTAGAGGTCGAAGACCAACATGTGCTCCGCCGGTTCGACAAAGTGTTGCACCATTTCGATCAGGCGTTGCGCTTGCAGCGTATTGGGTTGGAAGAAGGCGGAAGGGGTAATCCGAAAGATCAGATCGCCAAGCCGCTCCCGCAAGGTTCCGTCACCCAGGTGCACGAACTCTTCTTCCCCCTGAGCCACCGGGGAGCGATGCGGGTTGACGCCGTTAACGAACGTCGTCAGGGTAGGAAACACTTCCCCAATCTTCCGGACGAGCAGATCCATAGCCTCAGCGATGCGCTCGCGTGTAATGACGACGACCATCCAATCACCCGTCTGCTTTCCGCGGCGAATCACCAAGTTCCGGAGAAAACCCGTATGTTCCAAGGTGTCGTAGGGAGCCCACCCTTCTTCCAGGGCAATCCGTCGGACCAGATTGACCAACCTTACACTCTCCTCGCCCTGCAAATGGCACTCTTCCAAGTCGAGCACCTTGTCAAAACGCCCGGGAACATGCAATCCCAAGGCAAAATCCTTTCGCAGGGGTTGTCCGCCGGCTATTTCCTCGACCAGCAACCAGCGCTGACGGCCGAAAGTAAATTCCATCTTGTTGCG
>JAPXNP010000052.1:0-9402 GCA_033811955.1 Acidobacteriota bacterium | reverse complement strand
GGTTCCTCGGACCATCCCCTGCGACGAGCGGTTCCCGTTCCGACTTAGGTCGGGCGGAGTGAGGGTTCTTTGCTTTTCTTTCCTTCCAACGGGTCGCACAATATGCAGCGTGGGTGTTGATCTGCCGGGAGCATAGACCGGGTCGAAGTGTACAGGAAGGAAGGAGAGGACAAGATGAGGCGGTCGAAGGGGGTGTCTTCTAAGGTTGAAAGCTTTGGAGGAGGGACGAGCCGCCGAGCTTTTCTACGGGGAAGTTTGGGCGCGATGTCGGCGGCCGTTATTCCGCGGCATGTTTTGGGCGGCCGCGGTTATGTGGCGGCCAACGACCGCTTGGCGGTGGCATTTGTTGGGGTCGGCTCGCAGGGTATGCGCGTAATGATGGAATTGATGGCCTATCCCCAAGTACAAGCGGTCGCGGTGTGCGACCCGAACCGAGGATCGGGCGATTTTATCGAGTGGGACGGAGGCGAGCTCCGCGGTAAAGTCAGACGCTTGCTGAATGATTCCACCTGGGGGGAAGGTCGTGAAGGCGCCTGGTGTGGCCGCGAAGTTGCTCTCGACATTGTGAACCGGTATTACGCGAAGCGTTCCGGCGCCGAGTCGTACCGGGGTTGCACGGCGTACGCGGATTTCCGGGAGCTTTTGGAGCGAGAAGCGGACGTCGATGCTGTCGTTGTCGGCACGCCCGATCATGTCCATGCGGCCGTTTCGGTGGCGGCGATGCGCAAGGGTAAGCACGTGTACTGTCAGAAGCCCATGTGCCGCACCGTTCATGAGGCGAGGACTATGGCGAAGGTGGCCGCCGAAACGGGCGTAGTCACCCAGGTGGCCGTCGGGAACTCCGCCTCGGAGGCGACACGAGTGCTGGCGGAGTGGGTCGCGGCCGGCGCCGTGGGATCCGTGCGGGAGGTACACAACTGGTCGGCGCGGCCGTTTTGGCCCCAGGGAATCGGAAGACCGACGGAGACGCCTCCCGTGCCTGATTACCTGGACTGGGACATCTGGCTGGGACCAGCCCCCGCAAGACCCTACCACCCCGTCTATCAGCCGTTTGTGTGGAGAGGCTGGTTCGACTTCGGTACCGGCGCCATTGGAGACATGGGTTGCTACAGTTTCGACACGATCTTCCGCGTGCTGCAGCTTGAAAAGCCGGACCTCGTCGAAGCTACGGGAAGTGTACGCTGGATCAGAAACGGTAACGTCGTTGAAGTCTTTCAGAATGGAGAGACTTATCCTGACGCCATGACCGCCCGGATTGCTTTTCCGACTCGAGGAAGTCTCCCCCGAGCGGAAGTTTTCTGGTATGACGGAGGCATCAAGCCGCCGACACCGGCGGAGCTGGAAACGTCCGAGTCGTTGGCCGACGAAGGAATGTTGCTGGTCGGGGACGAAGGCAAGATCTTATGCGATTTTAACGGCGGAGCTCCTCGGCTGTTACCTAAGCGGCGAGCGGAATCCTTTTCACAGCCGGCTAAGACGCTGCCGCGGTCGCCGGGGCATTACGAGGAGTGGCTTCAGGCTTGCCGAGGAGAGAGAATCACTCCGGCCGCGAACTTCGAGTTTACAGCAAGGGTAACCGAGTCGATTCTTTTGCCCCCGGCGGCTTATCGCGCAAAGCAAGTCCTTCGTTGGAGCGAAGACCGATGGGTTCCGGAGAACTCCACGCTGCAAGGAATTCTGGCTCCCGCTTACCGGGATGGTTGGTCCTTGTAGGCATTATGCCCGAGCCGGATTGGGGAACGCCGGACTTTGAAGGGCTGATTTTGTGGCGACCTCATCGACGGATGTTGCTATTCCGTGGGATAGGCGAATCGCCGGGCCGGGGTAGGGGGAGAAGACCCTGACGTGCCTGCACCGTCCGCGCGAGCCGGAAGAGCCGAGGGCGGCCCGCCGTGCGGGTTCAGCCCGGATCGGGACCGCGAAGACGTCGGCCGGTCTTCGCGCCCGGTGGACTGCAGCATCTTCCCACTGAACTGAGAGCGCAGGCGGCTATTGAATGAACTCAAGTCAGGCTGACTCCGGCGGACTGGACGTCCTCAGCGAGAAGGCGTAACGCAGTCCCAGCCGCGCCGAAGAGTGCGGTCTTGGGTTCCAAGACGAGACGGACCGGAATGTTCTCCATCAAGTGACGCATGCGACCCTTGTCGCGGAACGGTTCCAAGAAAAGCTCTTCTGTGAGCATCGCTCGAATGCGGGGGGCGATGCCCCCGCCGACATACAGGCCGCCTGTGGCCCTGGCCTTGAGAGCCAGGTTGCCGGCCTCGGCTCCGTAAATGCTCACGAACATTTTCAACGCTCTTCCACAAACCGGACACGCATTCATCAGGCCGAGGGTCGAAATCACAGCCGCCGGGTCATCGGCCGCCTCCAGGCGGGCCTGAACCCCGGAGCTTTCCGGCTCGCCCGAAGCCAGGAGGAAGCGGTAGATATTGACCAGGCCGGGTCCGGAAAGGACGCGCTCATAAGAGACATGCTGCCAATTCCCCCACAGGAACTCCAGCAGCCTGACCTCAGTTTCATTGCGAGGCGCAAAGTCGGCATGGCCTCCCTCGGAGGGAACGGGCCGGTAAATTCCCTGCTCACAGATCAGAATGGCTTCCCCCAGGCCCGTCCCGGCGGCAATCAGAGCCCGAGTGGAACCCGCCTCCTCAGGTGCATCCTGGAGAGCGGCTACGGATTCCGCCGGGAGAGTCGCAAGTCCCTCCGCCGTCGCTTCTAGATCGTTGAGAAGCTGGACCTTCCGAATGCCCGTCGTCGCAGCCAGCTCCTCCGCCGAAATCTGCCAGGGTAGGTTGGTGGTCCGAACGGTCTGCCGGACGACGGGTCCTGCGATCCCGAAACATGCCGCCTCGATGCTGTTGATCCGGGTCGCCTGAGACGCATCCTTGCGAAACTGCTCCACGGCGGCCGCTAGGGAAGGGAATTCGCGGCTGGCAAGAGTGCCCTCGTAAACAATTCGGAATCCGTCTCCCTCTTTCTCACAAATCGCCAGGTTGATCTTGGTGCCGCCCACATCACCTGCCAGGATCATCGCTTCCTGTTCCTCCCTAAACTCGAGTCGACTGCCGGTCGCTGTAGCGAAGCCGCCGAATACAAGAGAACCGCAGCTTCGTCGTGGATTGTCTCAAATTGCTCGAAGGATTCCAAACCGACTCGCCGCCACCGGCCGGGAGCGGGAGGCAAGCGTCTTGCTCTCGTACGCTCGGCGAGTTTTCCTTTCGGTATCCCATCAGAGAAGGACCAACTAAGATTGAGCAACTAAGGGTTGGAAGAGCTGATAACGGTAGGAGCGGCTGGAAGGAACAGGGTTAGCCGGCCACCCGGGGTGGCTTCGGACTTGCCGGAGTCGTTAGGTCGGCTTGGGTACCGGGCTAGGCGACGGTTCTGGAGCTTCCTGGGTGAGGGCGTCCCCAGGCTGGGAAGAAACGGAAACTTGGAGGGACTCCCATCCGTGGGCCTGAAGCCAAGCAGCCGCCTGCTGCCGACGCTCGGTGAAAATGAGCCACCAGGTCCGGGTCCCAGGTGGAAAGGAGGTTTGCTCGTCCACCGGTTGCAGCCGGCGGTGGTCGTTAACGGTGAACAGCGGAAAGGCGAGAGTTACATGCTGTACATCCAGCTCGAATCGATCTTCGTCGGCGTCCCTTCGCCGTTGCCACAGCTCCGACACGGCCAAGCCGCGCCTAATCCGGACCGACCATAGCTCCGGGTCCGTCGGTGTACCGCCCAGAATACGCACTCCGCTCTGTTTTAGGTGTGTCCCGGGAACACCCGACGCACCCTTTTCCAAGAGGACGTAAACTCGCCGAATACCGAATTCCTTCCGGACGCGTACCGCGAAAAGGGTGTTGACCGCCTCATTGTGGGTTACGGCCAGCGCGGCTTTGCGAGTGTCCATCTGGGAGCGCATCAGTAGGGTTTCGTCCAGGGCGTTGCCGTAGAGAGCCGTCAGTCCTTCCTGCTCGGCCTCGCGACAGTGTGTGGCGTTGGAATCGAGCAAGATCACCTCCTCCCCATGATCCTTGATGAGGCGGCCGAGGAGCCGTCCAAAGGGTTGCGCTCCCAAAATCACGTATCCGCGTTCGGATGGGCGCTGCACACCCAGAATACGAGCTACCAGGGAAGCTGTCGCTCCCTGGAGGACAACGGTTCCCGCGATGACTAGGAACACGAGCGCTCTCAGCTGGTCGCCGTGAGGGAAGCCGGCTTGCGAGAGACGCTCTGCAAACAGAGACGCGATCGCCGCGGCGACGATACCTCGAGGTGCCACCCATGCCAAGAATGCTCTTTCACGCAGGCTCAAAGAACTCCCCCACGTACATACCAGGACGTCGAGAGGTCGAACCACGAACATTAGAGCCAGGACTACGTTCAGTCCGGCACTTCCCAATGCCCCTATCTCGGCCAGGCGAACGTCCGCCGCCAGCAACACGAACAACATGCCAATCAGCAAGATCGTCAGCTGTTCCTTGAACTCTCGCAGTTCACGGCTGACGCGGGAAGGCATATTCCCTACCACGACGCCTGCGGTGACAGCCGCCATGATTCCCGACTCCGCAGTAAGGACATTGCTTAGTTGATAGACCGCCAACACAAAGGCCAAAGTGAAGATGTTCTCATAGCCTTCCGGCACCAGAGTGGGCCGACGAAGTCCGGCGGCGATCACCCAGCCCCCGGCAGCCCCCACGAGCAGCCCGACGAGGAGTCGGAGAGGTATCTGGAGGGCGCCCAACGCCAGAGCGTTGGTGGAATGTCCCAAGGCTATCTCAAGAGCCACGACGGCGACCACTGCCCCGACGGCGTCAATCAAGACCCCCTCCGACTCCAGAATGGTTTCGATGTTATGCTTGACGCGCACCCGGCGGAGGAGCGGAGTAATCACCGTCGGTCCCGTAACGATCACCAACGTGCCGAACAGAAAGGCGGGCGTCCAGTCCCACTCCAGGAACACTCGGGCGACCAAAGCAGCTCCAACGGCCGTGATTACGGCCCCCACCGTCAATAGGCGGCGGATTGTGGGGGCTTGACGACGAAGCCGTGAGGAACTTAGGTTCAGACCCCCTTCAAATAGGATGACGGCCACGGCGAAGCCGATCAACGCCTGTAAGGAGTCCCCCAGGCTGTCCGGATCGAGCAGTCGTAGTCCGTCAGGTCCGAGCAGTACACCCGCACCGAGGAGCACCACGATGCCCGGGATATGAAGATGACGGGCGACGATCTGAGCAACAACTCCCGCTGCCAGGGCCGCTGCCACCACGAATGAGGGATTGCCGGCTAGTTCGTACAAGAAAGAAGTCATAAAAAAGTCGTCATGGAACGCAGGGAAAATCATAATCGAAACAGCACTTGCGTTTCGAGAGGCGAAGGGCCTGTCTCCAAACTCATACGGCCGGAACCTGTGAAGGTTTCAAGAGATGTCGGCTAATGTGGGTCAGGTAAGAACGTTGACCGGGTATGTGTAATGGATCGAGCGGTTCCGAGAAACTTTGGGATCTGTCCGCAGGAGCTGCGAAATCCGTCTCATTTTCGTTCTTGAGGAAGCAGCGTCCGCGCCGAGTTCCTTAAGCTGCTCAACCGAGTGAACTGTTGCAGCCCAAGCGGTGGTTTTTCGAGCTGCTTGCTCAACCGATCCTAGGGGGCTTGCCTCGGGGGTTATTGAGCATGTTTCAGGAACCATCTTTTCACTGCTGTCGGTACCCGGTAGCATGTTGCGAAGAGGACAGGGATCACCCCTACAAGATGCGACCTCCGGGGCGATGCCTGCCTCATGTTTTCAGCGAAAGGAGATGCCGCAATGACAATACCGCGAAATGAAAAGGTTGGCTCCTTCCTGTGCAAGACCACCTGGGTGCTGGTTTTCCTGGGGGCGGGTTGTGCTCAGAAGAGCTTCGAGCCGCCGCAGGACTATCCCATCGCTTCGGTGAGCGTGAAGAACGTTCGGATTACCGATTCGTTTTGGGCGCCTCGGCAGGAAACGCTACGGAAGGCGACCTTGCCCCACATTTACGAGCGACTGGTGGAAACGGGGAGGATCGGGCTTTTCGAGCGGGCGGCCGCGGTGTTGAGGGGCGAAAGGGTGGAGGATCGGGACCCGCCGCAATTTCCTTTCGACGATACGGATGTTTACAAGTGGTTGGAAGCCGCCTCGTTTTGGCTGGCGGCGCACCCGGACGATGTCGAACTCGATCGTCTCGTCGACGAGGTCATCGCGAAGGTCGCCGCCGCCCAGGAGCCCGACGGCTACCTGTACACGACCCGGACCATCAACCCGGAGAACCCTCACAAATGGGCGGGCAAAGGCCGGTGGGAGCTCGTGCGTGAAGGCAGCCACGAGCTTTATAACCTCGGCCACCTCTTTGAGGCGGCCGCAGCTCATTATCAGGCGACGGGGAAGAGAAATCTGTTGGACGTGGCTCTGAAAGCGGCAGAGTTGCTGGATCGAACCTTCGGACCGGGCAAAGAGTCGGTCTGGCCCGGGCACCCGGTGGTGGAAATGGGTTTGGCGAGGTTGTATCGGGTCACCGGGGACGAACGATGGGTTTCCCTGGCGCGGTTCATGATCGAGGAGAGAGGACCCGACGGGAAGCCGGGAAGTGGGAAGGAGTACAACCAGTCTCACCGACCGGTGCTGGAACAGGACGAGGCGGTGGGACACGCGGTTCGTGCGGTTTATCTGTACTCGGGCATGGCGGATGTAGGCGCTCTTGCAGGAGTGGAAGCCTATTGGCCGGTTTTGGAGAAGCTTTGGATGAGCGTCGTCGCCCGCAAGATGTATGTGACCGGAGGTATCGGGGCTACATCCGACGGGGAAGCCTTTGCTGAAGATTATGTGTTGCCGAATCTGACGGCCTACAGTGAGACGTGCGCGGCGATCGGTGGAATCTTTTGGAATCAGCGGATGTTCCGACGGTACGGCGACGGGCGGTATGTGGATGTACTCGAAAGGGCGCTGTACAACGGTGCTCTGTCGGGGATCTCCTTGGACGGAAAGGCTTTCTTTTACACGAACCCGTTGGAGTCGGACGGCAAGCATAGGCGGACGCCGTGGTTTCTGTGCGCATGCTGTCCCCCGAACATCGCGCGCCTGCTGGGGTCGGTCGGGGAATACGTCTACGCCGCTGGACCCGATTCGGTCTACGTGAACCTGTTCATTGGAAGCACGGCCGAGATTGAGGTCCCGGGGCGGAGCGTGGTCCGGGTGAGGCAGGAGACCGAATATCCTTGGGCCGGAAACGTGAAAGTGACGGTGGAACCTTCCTCGCCGGCCCGTTTCAGCCTCCGCCTGCGTGTACCGGGATGGACCCGGGACAATCCGGTCCCGAGCGACCTGTACCGCTTCGCCGAAGGTGAAGCGCCCGATGTGAAGCTTTCGGTCAATGGGGGTTCGGAAGACTTCACGGTGGAGAAGGGCTATGTGGTGTTGGATCGGGAGTGGGTTCCCGGAGACGTCGTGGAGATGGAGCTTCCGATGCCGGTTCGGCGGGTGCTGGCGCATGAGGCGGTGGAGGCGGACCGGGGACGGGTCGCGTTGCAGCGGGGACCTCTGGTCTACGCCCTCGAGGGAGCGGACCATCCGGACGGGCGGGTTCGAAACCTGGTGCTAGCGGACGAGAGTGCGCTTCAGACGGAGCACCGGGAGCATCTGTTGGGCGGAGTCGTGGTTATAACCGGCCCGGGGAGGGCCCTCGCTTACGATTCCCGTGATCGGGTCACGCGTAAGGAGGTAACCTTGACGGCGATCCCTTACTACGCGTGGGCCAACCGGGAACCGGGGGAAATGGCGGTCTGGATCCCTCGGACGGAGACGCTGATGGAACCGGCGCGGTGACGTGAGATTACTGGGGATAAGTGTCCGAGAGGGCGGTCGTTCCATTGGGATCTCCAAGGGCGAAAGATGCGTCTCTCCCGGCCTCGGGTATTGTGCACGGTGGCTTTTGCCGTGCGGACTGGGCCGGAAGACGGTACGGTACGATTTCGGAGTATGGAAACCGGCGGGGAAGCCGATAGTCGGCCCGCGGCTTCACAACCGGATGCGTACCCATATAGGAAAGACGGGCGTAAGCCAAGGGTTGCGATTTCCGCCGGTGTACGCAAATCGTTGCGGCGTTTGGACAGATGTTGCTGGTTGCGGTTGAATCGCGGGTTTTAGGAAAGAGAGTATGCAGCGGATGCGCTTCGTGGACTCTCACACGGAGGGAGAACCTACCCGCGTGGTGATCGCGGGGGATTTTGCTCTCGGCCAAGGTCCGGTTGCTGAACTACGTGAGCGACTCCGATGGGAGCATGATTGGCTTCGTCGGGCGGTCGTTAATGAACCCAGGGGTTCCGACGTGCTGGTGGGAGCCCTGCTGTGCAAGCCGGCGGATCCCACCTGTGTGGCGGGAGTGATTTTCTTCAACAACGTCGGCTACCTGGGTATGTGCGGGCATGGGACGATTGGAGTGATGACCACTCTACGCCACCTCGGCTGGATCGGAGCCGGAGTTCATCGGCTCGAGACTCCGGTGGGAGTGGTCACGGCCACCCTCCAGGAGAGCGGTTTCGTGACGGTCGAGAACGTCGCAAGCTACCGCTATAGCTCGGGCGTCATCGTAGAGATACCTGGATACGGTCGAGTAACCGGTGATGTAGCGTGGGGAGGGAACTGGTTCTTTCTGGCTGAGGATCCGGGGCTGGGGATCCGCTTGGAGAATGTCGATCGGCTGACGGTATTCACCCGCAAGCTCCGGACGATCCTGGAAGCACAGGGTGTCACCGGAGAGGACGGTATCATTGATCATATAGAGCTGTTCGGTCCTTCTCTCCGGTCCGACGCCGACAGTAAGAACTTTGTTCTCTGCCCCGGCGGAGTTTATGACCGATCCCCTTGCGGAACCGGGACTTCGGCCAAAGTTGCTTGCCTGGCTGCAGACGGCAAGCTGAAGGAGGGAGAGATCTGGCGGCAGGAGGGTATTGCAGGAGGCCTGTTTGAAGCGTCCTATAGGCGGGTCGGGGACAGGATTATCCCCTCCGTGACGGGGCGGGCGTATCTGACGGCGGAGGGAGAACTTCTGCTTGACCCGTCGGATCCCTTTCGCACCGGGATCGGATCCTAAATGCAAGGCGGAGCTACGGTTCTGGTCGGGACATTAGAGTTTGCTTGGCGGTTTGCCCTTTGGCCGGTCCTAGCGGGGAGAACTCACCTTCCTACGGTTCCGGTCTCTCGGAGTATCGTCCAACCGCAAAGCAAAGGTCGGAACATTTGGTTACGCATCAGCCATGACTTTCCGCAGCACTCGTTGCAGCTCCTCCAGTTGGTAAGGTTTCTGGATGAAGGCGGTGATTCCTCGCCCGACAAACCGCCGCGTGATCTCTTCGGAGTTGTAACCGCTCGAGAGAATGACACGGACCCTGGGGTCCTCCGAC
>JAPXNP010000051.1:0-9452 GCA_033811955.1 Acidobacteriota bacterium | reverse complement strand
CCGTGGATCCGTGCTCCATCTTCCGCCCGACTTGCGGGACTTGTTCATCGAGGCTCACTATCGCAACCGGCCCTGGCGTGACCTACTGCTCCGCTATGGAAACGACGAGCTCTTGCTTATGGAGAACCTACGCCAAGCCGAACTACAGTTCCGGCGGCACCTTGAAGCACAGTAGGCCGCCGCGCGATCTCGCCTGAATCGTCGCGTCTTACAGAACGAAACGCCTTGCGCTGATACGGGTTGACAGCGTCGTCAGAAGACCTTCCAGGGTTACCTTCCTCGCTTCCTCACCTGCGGGGCGCTAACATATTGCCGAGAAAGGAGCCCGTCGGTTTCAGGCCTAAGACCGCAAAAAGAGGTTTCCGCTCCTCGGCCTGGGTCGACTACCGGCATGGGCGGGCCTGGGTCGACTGCCGGCATGGGCGGCGGCCGGATCTCCCAGCCGGTTCACATCATTTGAGAAGGAGTGACGTCATGAGTACAAAGCCGGTAAGGTACAGCTTCCTTACCCTCTTCCTGGTGGCATGCTGGCTGCCGGTCTCCGGGGAAGCACAACCGGACGATGAGATCACACAACGGTTGGAGCGGCTCGAGGAAGAGCTGGCCTCCTGGAATCACCAGTGGGACGTTTTGGACCGAAAACTGGACCAGACTGCCATATACGAGGCTCTACAGGAACTGGCGGATTGCGAGTTCAAACGGCTTACCGGCCCTCCCCTTCGCCCCTCCCAAGAACCCGGTACAACGCAGGGTGCGGGAAATCCGCTGATCGTCTACGCCCACGTCTTCCTTCCCAAGAATCTTGACGAGAACGCCAAGTATTCCTTGATCCTCCTGCCTCACGGGGGTGTGCATAGTCATCTGACTCCTATCTATATTCCGATCTTGAAGGAGCTCCTCCTGGAGGGATACGTCGTGGCGGCCCCCGAGTACAGGGGCAGCACCGGATTCGGTCGAGCCTTTTATGAGGCCATCGACTATGGCGGGCTGGAAATAGAAGACACCCTGGCCGTCCGCGATTTCATGCTGGAGACGTACCCGTTTCTGGATTCGAACCGTGTGGGAATCGTGGGCTGGAGCCACGGCGGATTGCACGCATTGCTGAGCGTCCTCCGTTATCCGGAAAAGTATGCGGCGGCTTACGCTGGAGTACCGGTGAGCGACCTGGTGGCCCGAATGGGTTACAAAACTCAGGGATACCGGAACCTGTTCGAGGCCGATTACCACATCGGCAAATCGGCCTACGAGGACGTGGAAGAGTACATGAGGAGATCTCCGTCCTGGAACGTGGAAGAGTATCAAGGCACCCCGTTGCTCATCCACACGACGACCAACGACGAAGACGTCAACGTACTCGAGGTCAGGCGGCTGATTGAAGCCCTCACGGCCGCAGGGAAGACCGGATTCCAGTACAAGATCTACGAAGATGCTCCCGGTGGCCATCTGTTCAATCGGATCGACACCGCGTTGGCAAAAGAATCACGTCGGGAAATCTACGACTTTTTGCGCCGGTACTTGAGGCCGTAAGTCGTACATGAAGGTCGTACGCCTCAGGGCGAACCGACCGAATCGGCAGCTCCAAGAGAAGAAGTTTTCTTCTCGATCGGTGGCCCTTTCCGGCTGAATTCGAAAGGTTCCGAGGCTACCGATTTCAAAACGCTACCCCGAGTTCCGGGTACCACCTTCGGGCTGGGCCCATAGGCGGCGGTGAGACGGAGCGTCCGACGGCGCCGACGCAACCAAGTCAAGGTCAGGAAGACCTCAATCCCGGGGTTCCGGAGCGGAGGAAGACGGCACAACCGTGGAAGAAGCACCGAGATCCTCCGGCTGCCCTCCCCGCTCGTCCGCCGGAATAAGTCGAAGGCGGCTGAATCGGCGACGCCCCACCCGCAACACCTTCTCTTGTTCCATGCCGGTGCGCAGCTCCGCAGCCGGATCGGTCACCCTCTCACCGTCCAGACTGACACCGCCCTGTTTGATGAAACGCCGGGCTTCCGACTTGGAGGACGCCAACCCGATGTCAGCTATTACGTCCGCCAAGTTCAGTCCGTCCGAAGGTACCCTCACTGTAAACTCAGGCATCTCCTCGGGCGTCTCCCGTTCACGAAACACTCGGGAAAAGTGCTCCTGAGCCGACTCGGCGGCTTCCCGTCCATGAAAATCTTCTACAATCCTGAACGCCAGCTCCGCCTTCGCCTCCATCGGGTGCTTTTCTCCGCTTTCCACCCTTCTACGCAATCCGGCAATCTCCGCCGGCGTAAGATCGGTCAGGAGCTCGTAGTAACGCCACATCAATTCGTCCGTGACGGACATGAGCTTGCCGTACATCTCCTCAGGAGGTTCGTCGATTCCCACGTAGTTGCCAAGCGACTTGCTCATCTTCTCGCGACCGTCCAAGCCTTCCAGCAGCGGCATCATGAGAATCACCTGCGGTGACTGGCCGTACTCGCGTTGGATTTCACGACCTACCAACAGGTTAGGCTTCTGATCCGTGCCCCCCAGTTCGACGTCCGCACGCAAAAACACGCTGTCGTAGGCTTGGGCCAACGGATAGATCAGCTCGTGGATCGAGATCGGCTGCTGTGCGGCCATCCGCTTGCTGAAGTGCTCTCTTTCCAGCATTCGGGCCACCGTATATCGAGCGCACAAGCGAATGAACTCTTCGGCCGTCAACGCACTTAGCCAACGGCTGTTGAAATCTATCACCGTTTTTTCCGGATCGAGAATCTTGAAAACCTGCCGCTTGTACGTCTCGGCGTTGGCCTCGATCTGTTCGCGGGTCATTGGCGGGCGGGCCCGGTCCCTTCCGGAGGGATCGCCGATCAATCCCGTAAAGTCCCCGATCAAGAAGATCACCCGGTGACCCAGATCCTGGAAGTGCTTCATCTTTCGCAGGAGCACCGTATGCCCCAAGTGCAAATCCGGCGCAGTGGGATCAAATCCGACCTTGACTTGAAGCGGGCGCCCCTCGGACTGAGCCTGCAAAAGCTTTTGACGAAGCTCTTCCTCCGTTATGATCTCAGCCGCCCCCTTACACAAGTAAGCGACCTGTTCATCGATGGTTAAACCGCCCGAAGACATGGGCGACATTATAAAAAATCCCCCCATCCGCGAAGCAAAAAAGCGTGACCAACGCAGAGCGACACCCAGATGAGAACCGGCCTCCGGGCACTCACACCGAATCCCGCGACCGAGCCCCCGCGGGGCCGCCGCTTCCCGGGAACCCCGCCGCTCTCTTCCCCGCAGCTCCTCCCGCCCTCACCAACGGCGAGGAGCATCTTCAATCACACGTACCGTATCACGAGCAATCAGCAGCTCTTCGTTGGTGGGAAAGACGTAGGCCTTCAACTTGGCGTTCGCCTGAGAAATCATGCCGCTTTCACCGCCATGGATCCGCTCGTTCGCCTCTTGATCCAGCTTTAAACCAAGACACTGGAGCCCGTCGCATATCCGAGCCCGAATGTACGGCGAGTTCTCCCCGATGCCCCCTGTAAAGAGGACGGCTTGAGCCCCACCCATTTGAGCGTAGTACTTGCCGATATAGCCTTTGGCCCGGCGACAGAAGATCTCGACCGCCAGTTTCGCTCGGCGGTCGTCGTTTTCAAAAGCTTCCTGCAACAGCTCCCGCATATCACTGGTGAGACCCGAGATTCCCAAAAGTCCCGACTGCTTGTTCATGAGATTGATGACCTCACCGGCCGACACTCCTTCCTTGTGAACCAGGTAATCGATGATGGAAGGATCCACGTCGCCGCACCGAGTTCCCATGACAAGACCTTCCAAGGGCGTGAACCCCATCGACGTATCGACCGATTCCCCTTTCTTAATGCAGCAGGCCGAACTACCGTTACCCAGATGCAACGTAATAATGTCCACTTCTTCCGGCTTCTTGCCGAGAAGCACGCGGTAGCGGTAGGCAATGTACCGGTGGGACGTACCGTGGAAACCGTAGCGGCGGATCTTGTGACGCCGGTACATCTGGTAGGGAAGCGCGTACAAATAGGATGTTTCCGGCATCGTCGAGTGGAAGGCCGTGTCGAAAACCGCCACCTGGGGAACCCCTTGGCCGAACAGTTCCTCCGCAGCGTGAATGCCCCGCAGATTAGCCGGATTATGCAGGGGCGCAAGGTCGATACAGTCTTCGATCATGGAAATCACTTCCGCATCAATCTTCACGGACCGGCGCAGTCTCTCCCCACCGTGGACGACCCGATGACCGATCGCATGAATATCCTTCAAAGAACGGATCGACTCCAACTTTGACTCTGGAGAGATGATCCACCGCAAGACGTAGTCCAGGGCATCCCGATGGTTACGCAGCGGCGCATCCCTCTTTATCGGAGTCTTTCCCTCCGCCTGCAGCGTAATGAGTGAATGCGAGCCGATACGCTCGAGAATCCCTCGGGCTAACCGGCGATCCTCGTCTTTGGCGATCAGATCGAGATCCGTCTCTATGATTTGGAATTTGACCGTGGAAGAACCGCAGTTAAGGACGAGTACATTCATGATCAGGCAAAGTTTAGCATCTTCAGCCAACTCGGCAAGCCCGACAACTTCATTTGTCTTTAAACTTACGGTCGAGACCGGTCTACCCCGCGCATCACTCCGTTCAAAGCGGTGAAATCCGCGGGACCGAAGTTCACGCTTTGAGCGATCGACCCTGGAATGGTAGGCCTGCGACTCTCGGTGCCTGCCTCCAGCGTCGATACCGCCTGTCTTGCTATCCTGTTTCCATGTCGACGCGATGGGAGCAGGTTACCAGACTAATCGACCGGTATCCGGACCTCCCTCCCGAGGTTGTGTTTAAGGAAGACGTCTTGCGAACCGGCCTGGCTTTTTCGGAAGACGCTCTGCGTATCGCCGCCGGCTACCAACCGAAAGCCTATTTCATTTTTTCTTTCGACTTGGTTCCCATCGATCAGATGCCCAACAGGGAGCACCTTCGGGTTCCGGAGGAAATCGGCCTCGTGGGCGGACCGAATAACTTCCGCCGAACCATCGTCTCCGTCCGCGTAAACCCCGGCTCACCGTACCGCGTCGGTTTGTCGAGCAACGGCCGATTGGTACTTCGGCTCGAAGATCTCGAAGTGGCGGAAGTCCTCTATCCCCCCCGGCCGTCCTTCTACGGGCAGACGCTTTCATCCGGCAAGTCCTTAATGGAAATCGCTCCCGTGATTGAATGGGGGTACTTGATCTACCTGACCGTCTTTCGCCTGTGCCAATACTTCGGGAAGGAGGAGGAATGCCGTTTCTGCGACATTAACGAGAACTTTCGGCAGCAGCGGCGCAACGGGCGATCCTACACGGCGGTCAAAAGTGTCGACGAAGTCCTGGAGGCGCTAGCAACTATCGCGGCGGAAGATACCGCCGGCCGAGCCTACACGCTGACTGGCGGCAGCGTCGTAACCCGGTTGGACGGCTTGGACGAAGCTGACTTCTACGCCCGCTATGCCGAGGCTATTGAAGCACGGTTTCCGGGCAGATGGATCAGCAAGGCAGTCGTGCAGGCGCTTCCGCGGGAAGGTCTCCGCAGGCTGTATGACGCCGGGGTGCATATTTGCCACAACAACTACGAAGTTTGGGACGCTCGGCTCTTTTCTCTTCTTTGCGCGGGCAAACAGCGACATATCGGACGAGACGAGTGGATTCGGCGGATTCTTGAGGCGTCCGAAGTGTTCGGCCCCACCCACGTGATCCCCAACTTCGTCGCCGGGGTTGAAATGGCCCGACCTTACGGCTTCACCGACGTGGGCCAAGCCCTCGATTCCACTTGCGAGGGTCTGGCCTTTTTCATGGCGCATGGGATCCTCCCCCGTTTCACCACCTGGTGTCCGGAGCCCCTCAGCCATCTCGGTAAGCACAATCGAGAGGGCGCGCCTCTCGAGTACCACGTGGGACTACTCTATCGCTGGCGTTGCCTGCTCGAAGAGTTCCAATTGCCGGACCCTCCCGGCTACGGCCCCCCCGGTATCGGCCGAGCCGTCTTTTCCGTTTCTTCCTTTATGGACGTAATCCGCCCGAAGGAGGTCCCTGTAGACGCCTCTCCAGCTCCTTGATGAGACCGTGCAGCATGTTGACGTCTTCCCGTTCAAGACTCGACGCGGCGGCGATCTTGTGCAAGCGGGTCATTAACCGGGCGATCTTGACTCGGGTGGGCAACTGTGCTCCTTCAAGGAATCCCCGCATCCGCGCCAGCAGGGCCTCAACCTGTTCAGGAGAAGCCGTGGTTCGAGACCGACGGGGTTGCGAGCGCACGAGCGCCAGACGGAGTTGATAAGCTACGACCGCGACCGCCTGGGCAAGGTTCATCACCGGATAGTCCCGCTCCGCCGGAATGAACATCAGCCATTGGCACCACCTCAACTCGTCCCGTCGCAGGCCGTTGTTCTCCGAACCGAAAACGACGCCGATGCGCGTACCGCGCAGCTGTGGAAGGATCTCCTCGGCAAAGGCGGCACACTCAACCAGCCTCTGCGATCCTTGGCGAAATCTTCCGGTGGTTCCCACCAGAACTCCCAGTTCACCGGCAACCTGCTCCAACGACGGGTAGAATTCCGCCTCATCCAGGATCTCCGCACCTTTCATGGCAAAGGCACGAGCTTCGACTCCCACCTCGCATTCCGGCTGGACCAGTATGAGGCGCCGAAAACCCATGTTCTTCATCACGCGAACGGAGGATCCCAGATTCGATGCAAAGCACGGCCGGACGAACACGAAGTGAATGTTGTCCCGAGGATCGGGCATGTCGCCCATGAGTGTAGCACCAGGGTGCATCAGTCAGCGGCTCTTCGGCCGGACCGCATGACTTCCAGCTCCCATTGCCGGAACATCCACAGCCGGAAAGGAGCCGGCCCGACGGGCGCACAAACCACCCAAATCGACTGCGAAGCAAACTGCGCCGCTTGCACAACCCGGAACAAAGCTCCCGCCCGAAACGTCGGCCCGTTGCGAAGAGTCCTTACCACACGACCAGGGTGCCAGTCGCCTTCCATCGCCCCAGCCTTTCGTCTGATAACCGTGTCCTGCGTATCGCCAAAACTCCCTCGAACCATTAGACGGCACACCTCCGACATAAGGGAGCGCGGACGATCGCAGACCGCTCGCTGTGCGCAAGCCGGCCGCCGTATCGAAGTAATTGTCGGGCAGAATCAATGTGGACCGCCGAGATCCGGTGTCAGCGGAGGAACATAAACATCAACCCCCCACCTTGAAGGCAGGCGGTGAACTGCCGGCTCTAGCACCGCCGGCGACCCAGTCAGTCCTCGCCGACGAAGGAGACCTCATCAATGCAGGTATTCCTCGTCGTCTTCTTCTTCGTCGTCGAAGTCAAAGTCTCCGTCGTCACCGAAATCGTCTAAGTCGTCCTCGTCCTCGAAATCGTCGAAGTCGTCGTAATCGTCCTCGTCTTCGTCTTCGTCCTCGAAATCGTCGAAGTCGTCATCGAAGTCATCAAGATCTTCGTCATCCTCATCGTCGTAACGGAGCCACAACGCTTTCTCCGACTCGGATACACCCGGCTCAACCTTCCAAACCATCACTACCCCCTATGGTGAAATTGAAAGAAAATCTTTGGTGTCTACACCGATCTCCCCATCTGACACAGTAAGGAGACGGCATATTCTCGCCCTTTCCTCGGCCCGAAAGCAAGTGTAGCTCAATCGGACCGCGACGTGGAATTCAGGGCACGTCGGGAAGTGATCGGACAACGGTTACCCACGCCTTTCTCCTCAAAAGCCGACGAGTGTTTGGGAGGCCTTCGGCGCTCTTTGTTCCATGATCCGCTACTTGAGTCGGCCACACTGTTCACCGAATACTGCGGCTTGAACCGGGCGCTTGAGGCCGATTCAAGCGAAGGTGGACCCCAGGATACTGGACGACCGGAACAGAGCGGCGTGCTTCAGCAACGGCCGGCACCGAATTCCGCCGTGCTGCATGGTGCATACAGGCGGTCGGCATTGCACAATCCCGAAGCATTGAATGTTTGACGTTTCAGGCTTTAGTCTTTACGTCTTCCCGCGGCTTCCCACCGCCCACCTTTGGGAGGCTGGAGAAGAACGATCGCGAGGAAGCGCCGTCAAGGAAATCTTCTAGAACCGCAAAACAAAGGGATCAGAAAAGCCAAGCAAAGGGGGGGAGGGTTTACATAGCTTATGAAACACAATAGGAAAAAGTGCACAATTACCAGGCGAGAGGCTCGGCGGGGGGCCCGCCTGGGAAGCGAGCCCCCTCCTGACTGCAGGCAACTTCAGGGTTTAACCGGGCCTCTCTCTTCAGCGTCGTCGCTCGGTCCGCCGTACCAGTTCAGGTCTCGCAAAGCCCGCAGTACCGGAAACACCGTTTTGGATGTCTCAAGGTCCTCCAGCTTTGCCAACTGATCGGGGGTGAGAACACCCTGAGCTTCTTCCAGCGCAGCCTGATGGATTGAGCGTATTTCCTGGCGAAGTTGGTGGATTTGGATTACCCAATTACCTACCTGGGCCGCATCCGGCGACCCCGACTCTAAGGCTTCGCGAAGCGAACCGCGCAGCTCGTGAATCTGCTGCCGCACGGGCGTCACTCGCTCACCGACCTGAGAGAGAATCTCCCGGATTTGAGAGACTTGGTCCTCCGTCAAGTCCAGGTATTGCGTGAGGACCTCAAGAGCCCGACCATGGCCCATGCGCTCGCCCGGACCGCCGGGGCCCGCGACGACGGGTAAGCCGGGACCACGGGCCGGACCATGGCCCGGAGCGACCCCCCGTTGGGCGTACATCAGTAGACCTCCACTCAGGAGCACCGCCGCCAAGCTCAACCATCTTACGTAGTTGCGATTTCTCATCTAATCACCTCCTTACTTGCACAAGCCAGTCATGTGCACCGAAGGACCATCCTCCGGGCACCCAACGTCACGGTTCAATGAATATGTCGTCCCTGCCCTGGCGGAAGCGCCGCGGACCCGGAGCCCGTAGCTCCCGCAAAGCTTCGAGCTGCTCCTCCGTTAGTTCGGACTGAACCCGAAGGGCCAAGGCGAACCGCAAACGTTTCACCTTCTTCTCCGCTTCCAGCAGTCGGTCAAGCGCCTGCAAGATTTCACCCTCAGGTCGCTTCTGTTCAAGCAAATCACCCAGTGCGAACATGGCCTCCCGCAGCTCCCAGCGCAGATTCACCAACTCTTTTTCCGCTTGCTGTATTTCGCGCGTGATCCGGCGTCGCTGGTCGGCGGTAAGTCCAATCTCACGTTGATGCCTCAACACCAGGTTCGGAGCCACGAAGAAACGCTGCAGCACCTCTCGGTCTGGAGCCCCGGGCTCGTCTTCTTCCGCCGGCTGCACCGGCGTTTGCGCCGCCGGCCGGGGCAACGGAACGCACAGCATAACAACCGCGGCCAGCAACCACCCCCGCACTCCAGGTAGCTGTTTCCTTGGTTTCATAGTCTCCCCCTTTCCCGCCTTCCTCACTGCCAGGCCTCTTGA
>JAPXNP010000050.1:0-9683 GCA_033811955.1 Acidobacteriota bacterium | reverse complement strand
TGTCCCTGCTCTTGTAAACGCGCTTCGGCGACGGCCCGATCCGGCGCCTCCAGTGTGCCTTCCGCCACCCGTCCTTCGGGTGTCACCGCTTTGTACTGGAAATAAGGCATACTCAAGCTCCCAGGCACCGACCCGCCGCAGCGTCAGGAATCCTATACGTCCTGAGTGACCCGCATCACTTCCGTCAGCGTGGTAATCCCGGCTTTCACCTTATCGAAGCCGTCCTTACGCAGGGTCACCATTCCGTTCTTGACGGCGGTTCGCCGTAACTCGGTGGCGTCTGCGTTGCTGATGGTCAATCGGCGAATATCGTCATCCATCAACATGAGCTCGTAGATTCCGATGCGACCTCGAAAACCGGTCTGTCCGCATTCTCTGCAACCCTGCGACTCATACACCGCGCCTTCCCACTCACCAAACCCGATATCCCGCAGGTATCCAGGATCCAGTTCGGCCGGCTGCTTACAGTGAGGACACAGCACCCGCACCAACCGCTGCGCCAGCACTCCCAGCACGGAAGAGGCTATCAGGTAATCTTCCGCCCCCATATCGACGAGACGGGCGATAGCGCTGGGGGCGTCGTTGGTGTGTAGCGTGCTGAAAACGAGGTGCCCCGTCAGCGCCGCCCGGATGCCGATCTCGACGGTCTCAAGGTCGCGCATTTCACCCACCATGATGACGTCGGGATCCTGGCGGACGATGGACCGCAATCCGGCGGCGAACGTCAGCCCGATCTGAGGGTTGACGTGAATCTGATTGATGCCGTCGATCTGATATTCAACCGGATCCTCGATCGTGATGATTTTCTTGTCGGGTAAGTTGATCCGGCTCAGGGCGGCGTAGAGGGTCGTCGTCTTTCCACTGCCGGTCGGTCCTGTGACCAGGATGATCCCGTGGGGACGACCGATCAGCTCCTCCACCTGGCGAAGCATCCGCGGGCTGAAACCGAGGCGCTCGAGATCATAAATCTGCGTGTTGCTCTTATCGAGGATGCGCATAACCACACTTTCGCCATACATGGTGGGCAACGTCGACACCCGCAGATCGATGTCTCTTCCCAAAACTCGCATGGCGATCCGTCCATCCTGAGGGATCCGCCGTTCGGCGATGTTCAGCCGGGCCATCAGCTTGATGCGCGAGATAACCGCCGCTTTCAACCGCTTCGGCGGGGACTCCACGTCGTAAAGAACACCGTCGATCCGGTAACGGACCTTCAGTTCCCGCTCGAAAGGCTCAATGTGGATATCCGACGCACGCCCCTCCACCGCCCGGGTAATGATCAGGTTGACCAAGCGGATGACGGGCGCTTCCGAGGCCAAATCTTTCAGGTGCTCGATATCCTCAGTGTCTTCGGCAAGATCGCCTACACCTTCTTGGATTCCGTCCACAATGCGCCCCAGGCTCGACACTTGGTTCCCGTAAAACTTCTCCACCAGATCCAAAATCTCGCTCTCGGGCGCCAGGCACACTTCCAAGTCGTCGAACCCGGTGTAGAGGCGGATGGCGTCCAGCGTGGCCTGGTCCTGAGGATCGGCCATGGCAATAACCAGCGTACGCTCGTCCTTTCGCCCGATGGGAACGAAACGGCACTCCTTCATGAATTGCAGGGAGAAAGTATTCTCCAGCACCGGCACCGACGGCAGCTCGTCTCCCCGAACACAAGGGATGCCCAGATACTCACTGAGGTAACGCACCAGATCGGATTCCGAGACGGCCCCCAGATCAACCAGCAACTTCCCGATGCGGGCATGGGTCTGCCGCCGGAGGTTCAGGACGGTCGCCAATTCCTCGGGGGTGATGACCCCTTTGTCCACCAGAACCTCACCGAACGGCTTCTTCTTCTGTAAATCTGTCAGGCGGACCATAGCTTCAGTACTCCACGACCTGAACCGCTTTCTCAAACGCTTCGCGGTCCACGCTGCCGCGCATAAAATCGTCGACCAAGCCCCGGCGGCAGATCATGACGATGTCGCGGCGGCGCCGCAGCGGATCCAACTCGGTTCGATCCTCCACATGCGCGCTTAGGGCTATCTGCTCCCGACTCTCCAAGTGTTTCAGGGTACTGCCGAACTCCGCCAACGCCTGAAACATTACCCGGCGCACTTTCGCCAATTCCTCCGCCAATGGGACCGATCGTGTCAGCGCGGCGGACAGCTCTTGCTCCGTTCCAAACCCTCGCAACGCCGCCCGATTGAGTTTGAGTTGGAAGCTCACCACCACACCGAAATCCGGGAGAAACACCGCCCTGGGTTCGGCGGCGATGGAGAATGGGTTCTCGAAATTCTGACGCAACAGCTCTGCAACAATCTTCTCGTAAACTCGCGAATCCCGCTTGATCTCCTCCAAGCGGGAGCCGGTCTCGACCCCTGGCGCCCCCGCCGGCGGAGTCGCCAACCAGAAGGCACCCAGCAAAGAAAGTATATACCACATGGGTTCCCCTTACTGGCTCGTCAGGCGTTGCATTTGACGGTTCTGCTCAAGCACGGTCCGGTACCTTTGTTCGAGCAGCACCAAGTCGCCGTAAACCTGCTCCATGACGGCACGATCCCGCAAAAGCATTTCCTCCTTCAAATCCAGCAACGCCTGACCGATCATGCGCAGTTGCTCCTCCTGTGAGGCGACCACCGTATGCTGGACAGCGGCCTGCAACTCCTCGGGACTCTGGGTCCCGGCCGCAATCCAACCCGCCTGCTGCGCCGCCAGCATGAGAGCGAAAGCAACGACGACGGCCGCGGCTGTTTGCAGGACGGGAACCAGCCAAGACCCGATTCTCGGTCGGCGACGCGGCGCGAAAACCCGTAACGGCCGTCGCTCCAGTTGCTGTTGCGCAGAGGAACGCTCGTATTCCGCCCACTCACCAAGCCGCCGCCGAACTGCGACCAGCTCCTCGAATTCCCGCTCACAGGCGGGGCACTCCCAAAGATGCCGAAAGAAGCGGTAGGTCACCTCGGGATCTTCGACTTCGGCGTACAAGACCTCCGGAAGGATGTCACGAGCCTCGTCACATTTCATCGGAATACTCCCCCATCAAACGTCTCAGACTCTTCAGACCGGCATATAGTCGGCTCTTCACCGTGGAAAGAGGGACGTCAAGGATCGCGGCGATTTCGTGAAGTCGCAACCCCTGTAGTTCCTTCATCAAAATGACCTCTTGCTGCTCAGGCGGCAGCCGCCGGAAAGCCAGCTCACAGCAGCGAAGCCGTTCCTTGGCCTCAAGGGCCCTCAGGGGAGTGACCCGTTCCTCCATGCGGGACTCGAGAACGGTGCCTGTCTCTTCCCAGGAGGTTTCCGGACGAACCCTCCCCCACCGCTGACGCATGCGACATTCATTGACGGCAATCATGTGCAGCCACGAATTGAATCGATCGGGATCTTGGAGCTGCGCCAGCCGTAGAAACGCCTTGGTGAACGTATTCTGGGTGACATCCCGCGCCTCTTCCGAGTCTCCCAGATAGCGCCGGACAAAGGCATAAATCCGTGCCTGCCACCGCTCGACAAGTCGACCGAAACACTCGGTGTCTCCCGCCATGGCCCGGCCTACCAGGTCCCGGTCGATGGTATCCATTCAATTCCTCTCTTGGGATGCATGACCCGTACGAAAAGTCTACCGTACGCTTACTCTTCCTCGCGGTGTTTTTCCAAACGTCTCACTCGGGCTAGACTTTCATGCCTTGGGGGCTGGGCGGTGCCGCCCGTTCGGTTTTGGCATACGTTCACAGCCGGCCTGATCCAACGGCAACTGCCTCGCGAGGAGCAACAACAGAGTTTCCCCGCGGCAACACATAAGGCGCGCCTCCGGCGAGTGTGAGCGGTATGCCTTCATACGCTCGGGCATCATCCCTGGGCGGTCCTCCTGACCGCCGGCGCTCCTTTTGGCGGCGGTGAAGATCGTGGCGGCCTCGACCCTTCCTATTCCCGTCATTTGGGGTGATGCCATCCTGTATCTGATTCGGGCCCACAACTTGGCACTGTTGGGACAACCGGTCATCGATAATCTGCACGCACCGGATTATCCGCCTCTCTACTCCTTCCTCATCGCGCCGGTCTATCTCTTCAGCAGCCGCTCGGCCGACGCCGACTTTTGGGTTTTGACCGGCAACGCGTTGCTTTGCTCAGCCATGCTCCTTCCGGCGTATCGTCTTCACCTGCTCATTTCAGGCAAGAAGGCGGCCGCCGTGACCGCGGCCCTCGCTGTAGCGAGCCTGCCCGCACGTTGGAGGTGGAGCCTCACCGTGCCGGCGGAGAATCTCTCGATGCCGCTGTTGCTGGTTACGGTTCCAGTGGTTTGGCATGCCGCTCGCTCGGAACAGTCGTATGGACTGTGGCTACTGGCAGGCTTTCTCATCGGTGCTCTCCTACTTACGAAAGCTCTGCCCGCCGCGGTTGTTCCGGCTATGGTGGTAGGCGGCTCCGGTTTACTGGTAAGAGCCTGGCGACAGAGACGTCGGAGACTTGCGGTAAGCTGTCTGCTCCTCGGATTAGGTTTCGTGCTTCCGTTGCTCGCATGGAGAGTTGTTTACCTACTGTCCCTGCCCGCTTGGCGCTTCCCCTTGGACTGGCGAGGTGCCTACGAACCGGCTCGCTACTTAGAAACGCGATGGAGCGCCCTCACCGACCCCGTGGCGGGACCTTTCCTATTGCAAACTCTTTTCAGACAATTCGCGCTTTTGCAGTTCTACACGTTCGGACTGGCCGGAGTGGGTCTAGCCGGCTTGGTCGTCCTCAGCCTTCGGCCGGGCCGATACCGTTTCGTATCGTTCTGTTGCCTGCTGGGTGTCGGGGGCGTCCTGGCCGTTGCGGCGCTACATTGCGTCGCATACTACCCCACGGCCCCTGAAAAGTACGCCGTGGGACGCTCCGCCGACTCTGGAGCTCCGCTGCTCGTAACGCTGGGAGCGGCTCGGCTCTTTCGAATGGCAGTGCGACGCGAGGCGATTCTTTGGATCTGGCTTCCGGCGGCCGCCGCCGCTGAGGCCTTACCGTGGTCCTCTCGATACCTCATTTACCAGCCCGACATTGAATGGCTGCAGAACCTCCTGGACCTGATCCCCTTCCGTCTCCTGGCTTACGGGGCAACCGCTCTCATGGCGGCCACCTTTCTGCTTTGGCGACGACGATTTGTTCGTGCCTTGAGCACGATGGCATCGGCCCTCGGTCTGTCGGGGGTGGGAACCGCACTGGTTGTACAAACTTATCGTGGTTCGCAATGGATCGATCAACATTTTCCAGCGGCCCACTACACTTTATGGAGCACTTCGTTCCGGATCAGGACTGCCGGATTACCTTTGAGAAAGACCTTTCCTCCGGGAAGTGCCTGAGGACGAGCGACATTAGAGTGTTATCTTATGCCGCCGACTCACCTCCCTTGATTTGGTCCGCAACCAGGCCTTTCTTGGCGGACGGGTGTCGCAACGCTTACTTGGTGACCTGTCAAGAACTGCATAACCAGTTGCTTATAGCCGATTATGGAAGGTATTTTTATCTATTGTCTGGTGCAACCTCTTCCCATGTTTCCCACCTCAAAGGCGGCTCCGCAGTGAAAGGACCGTAACCCATTCGACCCGGCTCACCATCCGAAAAGATGCGGCTGGAGACCCTCACGGTTTGAGGTCCGGTGCCCAAGACACCGCACGAGCGGCCGGACGACGAAACCGGGACCGGGACCGTTTGTTTCGCCTGAGCCGATCACCACACCGTAAAGCCGGCGACAAAAGGGCAAGCGGCCCTCGTCAATCCAGAAACCAGGAAACACCCACTCTCATGCCTCCCGTTAACCAGCGAGGCTGGGTCATCAAGATGGTCAAGCTGCAAACGGCATGACTGACGGCCGCGGGCAGCCAATTGGGATATTTCAGTTGGAGTCGGCACCAAACGTAGCCTGCTACGAACGTCGCCGGAACGAGGAAGGGATTCGGCAGATGTAGAACAGCAAAGACAGCGGCCGCGGCCGGCGCCGGGTGCCGTCCTCCCCGCATCGCCCGTAGAACGACGCTCTGCAGTGCCCACTGCTGAGCCGAGGCCCACAGCAGCAGATAGAAGACGGAGAGAAGTGAAGGAGACCGTAGGATCCCCGGTTCTTTCCAGAGGTGACCGAGCAACGCGAAGACAGACACCGCCAACAGGGTGAAACCGGCGTTTGCTGCGAGGGACGGCGGAAAGGCAAAAGGAGCCAAGCCCCAGTCCTCCCAAGTTCGCGAGTGGCGGAAATGGTAAGCCGCACAAATCCCGAGCCCCAGACAGGTGACCGTAACACCTGCGGCCCGGTTGGGTCCGAGAAGCCAAACCACCAACCACTCATAAACCAGGATCAAGACCACCAAAGCCGCAGCGAACGGTGCGGCCGTGCGGGGATTACTCACCACCCACCCGGGAATGACAATCGAAAGCGTTACATCCGCCGGCCTCCGTTCTCATCGCAGCTTCTATTGTGGAGATTCTCATGAAGGTTCCAACTGCATGGGTCGAAACCGCTCGGCCCAACGTGGGGAGGGCTCATACGATCGAACAGCGCGACGCTCCCCCCATGCTGATGAAGCAGGAACGGAAGCGCGGTTCACACGGCACACGGTCACAGTCGCCGTCAGAGTCCCGCCGAATCTTCACCGAGGAATCGGAGCGGATTCAGTGGCTGGTTTCGCAAACGAACTTCGTAATGCAGATGAGTACCGGTGACCCGCCCGGTCGACCCCACATAGCCGACAACATCCCCCTTGAGGATGCGCTGACCGGACTTCACCGTGCAGGCTTGCAGGTGAGCGTATCGGGTAGACAAGCCAAACTTGTGCTGGATCACGACCATGTTGCCGTAACCCAAGCGCCGGCCCGCGTACACCACAAGACCGTCGGCGGTGGCAACGACTTTCGCGCCCTTAGGTGCGGAAATATCGATCCCCGGATGAAAATCGTCTTCCCCAGAGAAAGGATCTTCGCGCCCTCCATATGAGTCTGAGGGATACCCCCGAACCGGCATAATGGAGGGCGTCGCCGACAACAGTACTTCCCGGGTTGTGTAGTAATCCGTCAGTTCGGCCAGCTTGGCCTGAAGGCTGACGCGCCGCGAATCCAGTGTACGGAAGTGTCGCGCCAGATCGGAATTACTCAGACTCACAACGGGGTCCGGCGTGACCTTGGGTCCTCCTAAACCGCCCAACGCATCGTCCGAGAAGCCGGACAGAATCCGCAATTTCTGCGCCGTAACTTCCAGACTCGCCAGCTGATCGGAAAGCTGGCCCGCCCGCAACCGAAGCGCCTCTTCCGATCGCCGAACTTCGTCCAACGCTCCCTGCAACCGGGTGTAATCCTCGGTCCTCAGCCACATCCGGTAGTAGTGAAACGCCAACAGAGAAACGCCGCTCAGGATGCACAGGAGAATCAGACAGAAGGCACATAACTGCCGGAAAGAAAGAGGGACAATCCGAACCTTTTCCCCCTGCGTGGTCGCAACGGTTAGAATCAGACCTTGCGATTTCGGCTCTTCCACGCTCCCCCGCCCTAGTCAGGAACCCGAAGCACTACGGTTTCTTCTAAGGAATACTCTCTCCGCTAAAGCGACGCAAAGTATATGGAACACCCCCGAAAGGTGTCAAGTAATTTCGTGTAAGTATGCGCTCGGATCGTCGGGAATTCCATTACCCAAGAAAACGCGAGTGCCGCATTGACGGAAAGCCGGCTTGAGTTTCGGGAAGGAGGGTTGCCGACCTACGCTTGCAAGCACCCGGACAGCGCGAACGGAATGCCATGTGATCCGCCCCTGGACCCCGCTTACGAGGACAGCGACAGGCGGACTCTCAGAAAACAGGAGGAAATGGCGGGGTCGACGAGACTCGAACTCGCGACCTCCGGCGTGACAGGCACACACTCGCACCGCGCCACTACTGCCCAAACCACTTAACAACAACAACTTAACAACGCCCAGGACCGACACGGGGTGACATGCGACGGAGGTTAAGTTAATAGGTGTGTAAAAGCTTCAGGCGGCTTTTTCCTTCTTTGCAGTTTTGACGGGCAGTCCGTCGACGTACTGATCCCCCTCGTAAAGGCCCTTCAACAGATGCGGAGCCTTCAGTCGGCGGAACCGTTTCTCAGCAACCAACAGCATCTTCCAGATGGCGGCCCGGGCGTTGATCACCTTCTTGAAGCGGCGGGCCGCATCGGTGCGCAGCCGCAGGGACGAGAAGGGCGACTCCACCGGATTGGTGGTCCGAAGGTGTTGCCAATGCGCTTGGGGAAAGTCGTAGAAACTCACCATCCGATCCCAATCCTGCTCCAGGAGGTCTCCCGCCTGGTCGTACCCTCGGTCCCGACACCACCGCTGAAAGACTCCCTTCAGACGCTCGGCCTCGCGTCGGGTCTCGGCGTAGGGGACCTGCCGCAGCCGCAGCAAGGCCGTCTTGTGAACCTTCTTGGGCAGCTTATCGAGGACGTTGACCATCCGATGGTTCCAGCATCGTTGCTCCCGGGCCTGCGGATACACCTGGGCCAGGGCCGCCCAGATCCCCAAGTGCCCGTCGGCGACGACCAGTCGAGGAGCGTTCATCCCCCGTTGCTTCAGGTCCCGAAGCACTTCCGCCCAACTCTCGGTCGACTCCCGATATCCGGTGGCGATCGACACGAACTGTTTGCTTCCGTCGCTCAAGGCGGCCAACACCACCAGCACCACGGCCTTCTCCTTCTCCACACCCGCCTTGACGTAGACTCCGTCCGCCCACAAATAGACCACCTCGAGATCCTCCAGTGAGCGGTTTTGCCAGACCTCCCATTCCGCCCGCCACTTCTCCTTCAGGCGAGCCACCGTCGAGGCCGACAAGGGTGCGTCCTCCCCTAAAAGCCCTCTTAGAGCCAGATCAAAATCCCCCTCGGCCAACCCGTGGAGGTACAGTTCCGGAATCAGCTCGGAGACCTCCCGGGTCCTGCGAGCAAACAGCGGCAGGACCCGACTCTCGAACCGCTCCTCCAAGTTTCTTACTCGCGGTCTTCGAAGCGTTATCGTTCCCCCGCTCATCGTCAGCTTCCGGGCCTTGCCGTAGCCGTTGCGATACCCCGCCGGCCCATCCACTGCCTTTCGACGTTCGCTTTTTCCCCGGCCCAGCAACTCCCCCACTTCCTCCTCGAGCAGCTCCTGAACCCACTGTTGGATCCGTCCCCGAACCCAACCCTCCAGGGCTTCGAATCCGACGCTTGACTCGTCGACCCGTCCGATGTTCTTCTCTGTCATGGCGGCGCGTACTCCTTTCGGTCCCGGGCTTTCCAACCCGAGTTTTTTCGATCCCGGAAGGATACTCGCCGCCTGTGCTATTTCCACACCTTTTGAGGGTACCTCTCCGCGAAGGGCACGAAGGTGCACGAAGGTTCTCCTTCCGTGCGTCTTCGTGCGCTTGTGTGTTAGGCCACGGGCTGAGGTGGGGGGATCAGGAGAAGACGGGGGCAGGTAGCGTACTCGTCGTTGCCTCCGTAGATTTCGGGTAGTGAGTCGCTAACTCGAGAGACCGCCGTCAGGCGCGGACGCCGCCTCCCGGCGCTGTGTGAATGCCGCGAGGGAAAGGTTTCGCGAAAAGTGCGCAATTCGCGAAAACTGCGAAAGACGGGCCCGGTCTTTTCGGGTTAGACTGCTCTTCCAAGGCCGATGTCGGACGATCTTCACAGGAGGGAGAGCCGTGGGAACCGAATCCCATCCAGGTACCGAC
>JAPXNP010000049.1:0-9784 GCA_033811955.1 Acidobacteriota bacterium | reverse complement strand
CAATGTAGCCGTTGGCTTCCAGCACCACCCGCAAGGCTTCCAGAATATCGGGATCGTCGTCTACGCAGAGGATTACGTGCTTTCCGTTTAGCATTGCCAATATCTCCCTGGATCCCCAACTTGTCGTTCGCCCAACTTTCCGGATCCGGCTGCCGAATCGCCCACCCGAAGCCCGTCTCGCAGCCAGCCCTCGACAAACGTCGCGGCCGCCTCCAAATTGGACAGTGCTTCGTCCGTCAAACCCTCTCGAAACGGCTCAAAACAATAGCCCCTAATCGCCAACACATAGCCGGAGGGCTTCTTGCCGAAAACCTCCTGTGCCAAACCCAAAACTTGCTCGGGAGTCAAGCTGTGGCTGGAAAACGACAGCGCGCTACGCGGGTCGACCCGCCGAAGCTCGAAAGGCGAGGGCCCCCGCACCGCGGCGTCGGCAAAAACGACCAGATCATAGTCCATCACCTGAGCCACATGCTCCAGACCGAGCTGGTAATCAACCTCCAAGGCTACTCCCGCCCCCGCCGACCGGGCCAGGCGGTCGGCAAACGCCGGCCCCAATCCGTCGTCACCCCGAGACGGATTCCCATAGCAGAGAAACAAAACCTTCGGATCTTTCTCCTCGGTCATGCCCGAACTTTCCGCTCCAGCAACTCGCCTTCCGCCCCCCTCAGTTCGACAATCAGCGGCATGCGACCTAGAGCGTGGGTCGCGCAGGACAAACAGGGGTCGTAGGCGCGGATCGCCACTTCGATATGGTTCAAGAGGCCCTCGGTGATCTGCGGAACACCGGAAAGATAATCCTCCGCCACCCGGGTTACAGCTCGATTCATCGGTTCGTTGTTGCTGGTGGTGGAAACGATCAGATTCGCCCGCACGATCTGGGCCTGCTCGTTGATGCAATATTGGTGGAACAGAGTGCCGCGGGGAGCCTCTATGATGCCCACCGCTTCCGATCTCCGTTCGCCCTCCACCAACAAGTCGGTGCCCTGCAGGTCCGGATCGTGCAGCAGGTCCCGAATCTTCTCGGCGGAGTGAAGTAACTCGATCATCCTGGCCCAGTGATAGGCCATCGTCCAGTTGTTCGGCTTCCCTCCCGACACCTCCTTGAATTCACGTCGTGCTCCCTCCGCCTCAGGGGTGTCGAAGCGATCGCAGTTATTAACCCGGGCCAGGGGGCCGACACGGTACCAACCCGTTTCGGGTCCCAGCGAGCGAATGAAAGGAAACTTCATGTAAGACCAGGAACGCACTTCCTCGCTGATGTAGTCGGCGTAAGCTTGATTATCTACGCCGTCGAAAATTATCCGACCCTCTGCGTCCCGGGCCCGCAACAACCCGTCGTAAATATCATAGGTACCGTCCGCTCGGACGATGCTGAGGTGGTTGGACGGAAAGGCGCCGAAATCGGCCAGTCGCTTCTGATTCTCCAACGTGTAATCTCTCGCCAGCTTAAGCGCTCCCCGGGCCCACTGAAGGATCTGATCCATGTCACGAAGAAGCTCGTCACGCTCCTCGACGGAAAGATTCTTATTGACTCCGCCCGGTATGGCTCCGGTACCGTGGATCTTCTTCCCGGCGGTCGCCCGAATGACCTCTTGCCCGAACTTTCTGAGGAGGATTCCTTGCTTGGCAAGCTCGGGATGCTTTGCGGCCACCCCTAGAACGTTCCGGAGCGCGGGCTCGGCATCAAACCCGAACAGCAGATCGGGGGAAGCAAGGTGGAAAAAGTGCAACGCGTGAGATTGTAGGAACTGGCCGTGGTGCATGAGAAGACGCATTTTCAGTGCGGTAGGCGTGAGGTTCTCCCCCCCCACCAACCGATCCGTCGCCTTAGCAGCCGCCAGATGGTGGCTCACCGGACAGATCCCGCAGAGCCGCTGCACCAGAACGGGAGCTTCCCAAAACGGACGACCTTGGATGAAACGCTCAAAACCTCGGAATTCAACAATATGCAAGCGGGCCTGCCGTACCCGGTTGTCCTCGTCGAGCAAAATGGTCACCTTTCCGTGACCTTCGACCCGGGTTACCGGTTCAATAACAACGCGCCTGAGATTGAGACTGGTACTCACGGCTGCACTCCTTCGTCAGTCGTACTTGATCAGCTGATACGGAAGATCCGGAACTCGTCCTTCGAGAAGCGCCACCAACGCTTCCCACAGCGTGTCTGCGGGAGGTGGACACCCGGGCAAAAAGTAGTCAACTTCGACCACCTCTTGGCAAGGGTAGACCCTGTCAAGCAGCAAGGGTAGCTCGGGGTCGTTGGGGACGGTACCCGAAGGGTTAAAGACCGTAACGCCTTCGAGGTAAGCCTCTTTAAAACACTCTTCCAGCGGCACAAAATTCCGCATGGCCGGAATGCCGCCCATGGTCGCGCAGTCGCCGACCGCTACCAGGACGTCACAGTGGCGCCGGAACTCCCGAAGCACCGCTACATTTTCCTCGTTGCAGCAACCTCCTTCGATCAAACCTACGGCACAATGCTGCTGGAATTGCTTGAAATCGTCGATCGGAGACTTATCGAACTCGACCAGTTCCGCCAGCTGAAGAATCCGCTCGTCGATGTCCAGCAACGACATGTGGCAACCGAAACAACCCGCCAAAGATGTCGTGGCGATTCTCGGCTTACTCATGCTGTCCCCCTTCACCGGCCGCACCGATACCGCCGGCTTCAACTTCGCTGCCGATCGGCACCAAGTCATACTTGCGCCGCCCAACCGGGATGCGATAACCCTCGCGCTTCCGCAACAAGGCCCCTACCGGGCAAACCTCGGCGGCCCGATCGGTGGTTTCGGCCTCGGTCCCGCCAAGTCCGTTGCGGGAGTTCACCCCCAGACGCTTGTCGCGACCGCGCCCTATAAACTGAAACACGTTCTTCCCGTCCAGTTCCTTCGACGCCCGGATGCAGCGGGCACACAAGATGCAACGGTTTCGATCCAAAAACAGCCCAGGATGCGTCGCGTCGACATCCCGCCGGGGAAATTGGTACGGAAACCGAGGGGCCGTGATCCCGAAACGATAGGCCAGCGCTTGCAGCTCACAGTTACCACTCTTCTCACAAAACATGCAGAAATGATTGCCCTCGACAAAAAGCAGCTCGATGATCTGCTTTCGAAGTTCCCGCAGCTCGGGGCTATCGGTGACCACCACGATTCCTTCGGCCACCGGTTGGGTACAGGAGGCCTGGGGTCTTCCGTTGACCAAGACGGTACATACGCGGCAGCTTCCGTGGGGGGAAAGTCCCTTTTGGGCACACAGGCGCGGAATGTACTTCCCGGCGGCCACAGCGGCCTGCAGGATAGTTTGGCCGGCCTGTGCCTCGACCACTTCATCATCCAGGATAAACGTAATCGTCCGGCTCAAAGTGCATCCTCCTCGCTTAACGGTTGCTCGAATGGACGGAAGGCCGACCGACCACGCGGGTGGCCTCCGCCAGAGCCGTCTCAAGATCGAAACTCGGCAAAACATCCCGGGTTACTGCCTGCAGGCGGCTTTCGACCACCTGCGGGAACTTCTCGAAAAGATCCAGCAACGCGTTGGGAGAGGTTTGGCCGAGTCCACAACGACTGGCTTGCTTGACCGTCCCCGCCAACGTGCGCAAGGTGTCAACCTCTCTACGTGTTGCTTTGCCGCTCCGGATCCTGCGCACGTACTCCAGCATCACCGGATTTCCCGCCCGACACGGTGTGCAGTAGCCGCAACTCTCATCGGTAAAAAACTCCTGAAACGCCTCCACGACCTCCAGCAGGTCACGTTCGGCAGAGAAGACCATAACCGAACCGCCGGTCGACAGATCGTCGAAGCATATGTGCCTGGAAAAATCAGCCGGCCCCACCAGGTGTCCACTCGCCCCTCCCACTTGCACGGCCTGGACCCCCTCGGCGCCGACCATCTCCAAAACCCGTGCCAGAGACGTTCCGAAAGGCACCTCGTACACGCCGGGGCGCTTGCAGTCCCCGGAGACGCTTAACAGCTTCGTCCCCGAGCTGCCGTCCGATCCTTGTTGGGCAAACCAGCCCGCACCTTCCTGGATGATCCGAGCGACACAGCACAGCGTCTCCACGTTGTTGACCGCGGTGGGACAACCCAAATACCCCTTCTGAGCGGGGAACGGCGGCCGGTTCTTCGGATCGCCCCTTAACCCCTCACAGGAACTGATAAGCGCCGTTTCCTCCCCACAGATGTAGGCTCCGGCGCCCATCTGGATACGGATGTCGAAGTCGAAATCGGGGTATCCCAAAATCCCCTTCCCAAGAAGTCCGTTCCTCCGTCTCTCCTCCAACACCGCCTCCAAGAACCGGCGCAAATAGGCGTACTCACCACGCAGGTAGAGGATCCCCTCCTTGGCGCCGATGGCATACCCGCCGACGGTCATCCCTTCGAAAAGAAGATCCGGGCACTCGGTGAGAATCACGCGGTCTTTGAAGGTACCTGGCTCTCCTTCGTCGGCGTTACAAATCAGAAAGCGCCTCTCACCCGGCGCGTTTCGAGTGAACTCCCACTTCATCCCGGTAGGGAAACCCGCTCCGCCTCGACCTCTCAACCGCGCCGTCTTCACATGACGGATAACCTCCACGGGAGTCATGGCAAGAGCCTTGGGCAGGGCGTCACCCGGAGAAAAGGGGGCAAAGATGACCGGTCCACGCAAGCGGATGTTGTTCTCCACCATGGCGTTGACCAATTCATGGGCATTGTTGCCGTCACCCACCTGTTTGACCAGTCTGGTCGGATCCAGATGAGACCGCAGTTCGGCTACGATCGTGCGCACCAAGTCCGTGGACAGCCGCGTTACGACGACGTCGTTAACCAAGGCGGCAGGGGCCTGATCGGACATTCCGATACAGGCCGTCCGCGTCAGGGTGATGTTTCCATCCGGCGTCGTCTCGCCCAGCCTTATCCCGAGCTCCCCTTCGAATACCCGCTGGATACGCTCCATCCCGTGCATCCGGTCGATGATGTCGTCACAGAGGCGGATCGCTACCCGCCCGACCGGACGGCACGACAGAAAGGCATAGAACGAAGCCGTGCTTTCCACTTCCACCCGGGGCATGCGAAGAGTCCGAGCGATCTCGTCGATCGCGTCGTCCGAAATCCATCCAAACGAAGCCTGAACTTCGCGTAGGATGTCCAGCAAACGGACAGGACCCGGTTCATACCTACGACAGATCTCCTGGATCTTTGCCTGGAACGCTTCCTTCGTCATCGATTGGCTACTCCACCCGGCTAAGGCGACCCCGAGAACCGCCAATTCCACTCCGGCCGATCAAGCTCGGCCACGCCTACACACCCACCAAAAACTCCCAAGACCATACCCCAAAAGCAAGTATCGTTCCACTGTCATCGCATCATCTCCAAGCCCTCCGCGAAACTTCCGCCCGCGCCGGGAGGGTTGAATCGCCCATTTCTGGGCATTTTCACCCAGACCGCCGAGGAGCTTTCCGCCGCCCCAAGTCTGCCGCCGGAAGCCCGTCCCAGCGAAGGCGGCTCGCCACATATCTCTTGCGAAGCGGCCCCCCCTCGGACGCCACCGCCGCCCATTCCCCCTAAGCGCGGTTGGAAGCTCCGGGACTAGCCATGAGGTCCGGCGCAAGAGACTGAGAGGCACGGAAATACCTGCCAATCACGTGGGTAAACTTCTAGAGATTTCAGCTCAACCGGTCGGCGAGGGATCACGTAAAACCGGCAACCCTTGCCTTTCCCGCCGTGCCGGCACCACGATCTGCAGCTTTGCGATCCGGACGGAAAGCCAGTATGCTAGATCGATCGAGAGCCGAAGAAGACAAGCCTTCATGAACACGTGCCGCAAGGATTGGGGGAAAACGCCGTGTGGTTGATGTTGCTATGGCTTTCGGCGAGAACATGTGCGGCTCCTGAGGTGCTGGAGCATCACCGCGCCGCCGTGGAACACTTCGGTTATTTCGACTTCCACGCTGCCGCCGAGGAATTTTGGGAGGCTTGGAAAGCCGATCCCGACTGCGAACCGGCAATCATCAACTTCGTTATAGCCTGCCTTCATTCCGGACGCCTCCATGAAGCGGAGGTGCAGCTGCAACGCCTCCTTCGTCGCCATCCGGATGAGCCTAGGATTACGTATCTGCAGGGCGTCCTGCTGCAGCGGCAAGGGAAGGAGAACGAAGCACGGAACTTCTTCACCGCCGTTCTGGAAAGAGACCCTACGGATTCCGCCACGTTGGGACAGCTCGCGCTGATCGCTTTCCATCAAGGCCGCTTTGAGGAGGCACTCGAGTACGTGGAAAGAGCGCGCCGAGAAGATCCGTCCAGCCCCATGTTGATTTACAGCGAAGCCAGGATTCGACTTCAGCTGGGACAACGGGAGGAGGCCCATCGCCTTTTTGAAGAATTCCGCAACCGCAAGAACTCAGAGCCGCGGCCGATGACCGGAGGAATGGGAGAACCGACGGTCATACCCGGAAAGTACGCCCAGCTGATCTGTATTGATCCGCAACAAGTTGGGGAAAACCACATCGATGGTAAATCAGCCGGCCAATTCGTCACGCAATCCCCTTGACATCTACGGCCGCTTCACGCTTGTTCCGCAGAGCTTGACGGCCTCCTCATCCCGCCGGCTATCGTACGGAAGGGGTTTCTCGCCGGCGAAAGGACACTACGATCGCAGACGGTAGTTGACTGAGATGATAAAGTCGATTCAAATCGCCATGCCCTATCCATCGGATCTGCCAGGGCACCGAGTTAAGCAACGCCCCCCAAAGGGGAGGGAGGGAGTGAAGGTACGATGAACATGGACCGTCTTCTTTTTCGTCGTCCTCGTCTTCGTCTTTGCGGTCGTCCGCTGCAAGCTGTTTCGGCCGGGAGCCTGCTTTTATTGTTGGTTTTCTTCGCCGTTGCTTGCGGAACGGGAGGAGACGGGCAGGAAGACACCCTCACTCTGGCGGCGTACACCACTCCGAGGGAAGTCTATTCTCAGGCGCTGATTCCCCGTTTCCAGGAACACTGGCGTGAAACAACCGGGCGGAACGTGGTCTTCCGGGACTCCTATGCGGGCAGCGGGGCCCAGTCGCGGGCCGTGGTCGGAGGTTTCGAGGCCGACGTCGTGGCTCTGTCATTGGCACCCGACGTGGACCGTATCGCCCGTGCCGGCTTGATCACCCACGACTGGCGGGCAGAAGCTTTCGGAGGCATGATCTCGCGATCTGTCGTCGTGATCGCCGTACGAGAGGGCAATCCGCTGCAGATCCGCGACTGGGACGACCTCAGCCGGCCGGGACTGAAGATCCTGACCCCGGACCCCCGCACGTCCGGCGGCGCCATGTGGAACATCTGTGCTTTGTACGGTGCAGCCCTTAGGGGAAAAGTGAAAGGCGTCGCAGGCGACGACCCCGAGGCCGCCGCAAACTTCCTGCGACAAGTGCTGCGCAATGTTACCGTCATGGACAAGGGCGCCAGGGAATCGTTGACCAATTTCGAACGGGGCATCGGTGACGTGGCTCTGACTTACGAGAACGAAGTATTGGTCGCCCGGCGTGCCGACCGACCCATGGATTACGTGATCCCGACTTCCACGTTGCTCATCGAAAACCCGATTGCAATGGTCGATGTCTATGTAGACCGCCACGGTACCCGACAAGTAACCGAAGCCTTCTTGGACTTCGTCCGCAGCACCGAAAGTCAGCTGATTTTCGCCGACTTCGGCCTGCGTCCGGTGGAACCGACGGCCGCCGCGCAGGTAACCGATCGCTACTCCACTCCTGAAGACCTTTGGACCATCGAGTACCTGGGCGGTTGGGATCGGGTTATCGAGACAATGTTCGCTCCCGAGGGACTCTATCCGCGACTTAGCGAAGAACTACTAACCTCCAATGAAGGCTGACGCCCCAACAAGAGCGCTTCCGTCACCGGACACGTCTCGGACGCAGGGAAACGGATCTAGGTCGATCGGGTTTTTCCTGCGGACGGTTTCGTCCGGTTACCTTTTGCTCTTAGTCGCCCTTCCCCTAAGTGCCGTCCTCTGGGTGTCTCTGCAGGACGGCCCCGGCACGTTTTGGGAAGACGTAACCCATCCGGTGGCTTGGGCTGCTCTCCAGCTGACCTTGGTGATTTCCGTTGTCGCCATGGTAATCAACACCCTTATGGGAACACTGACCGCCTGGGTGCTGGTACGGTATACCTTCCCGGGCAAGACCGTGTTGAACAGCCTAGTGGATCTCCCCTTCGCTGTGCCGACACTGGTTACCGGGATCATGTTGGTGGCGTTATACGGTCCGCAAACCTGGATCGGCGGCCACCTGGAGGCCTTTGGGATTTCGATCATTTTCGCCAAACCCGGTATCCTGCTGGCGCTGCTTATGGTCACCTATCCCTTTGTGGTCCGGGCGGTCCAGCCCAGTCTCGAGCAGCTGGATCGAGCCCACGAGGAAGCCGCCTACACTATCGGAGCAAACCGACGGCAGACGTTCCGTCACGTGGTGTTGCCGGAGATCCTGCCGGCCGTAATATCGGGGGCGTTGCTGACCTTTTCGCGCTGTATCGGAGAGTTCGGGTCGGTGGTGATCGTGGCGGGCAACATTCCCGGTAAAACATTGACGGCTCCGGTTTACGTCTACTCCCAGATCGAGTCGGACTTGCCTCGCTCGGCGGCCGCCGTTTCCGTAGTGCTGCTGGCCGCCTCGATCCTGCTGCTGTTTCTGAGCGGACGCCTCCAGCGACGGCCGGACGAGGGACGGGAGAAGCCGTCATGATGAAGCCGGAGAAACCTACCAGGACAGCCAGGCGACGGCCGGGAGAAATCTTGGCCGTCGGAGCCGTAGTACTGTATGCCGTCCTCCTTTTGGGAATCCCGCTGGCCGCCGTTCTGTTCGGTGCCTTTTCAGAGGGATTCGAACGCTTCCGGACCGAGCTGCTCCGCCCCGAAGCCGTCTCGGCGCTCCGGCTGACTATTCAACTGGCATTTGTGTCGGCGGCGATCAACGGCTGCTTCGGTCTCATCGTCGCCGTGACCTTGGCACGCCACCGCTTCTCAGGAAGATCCCTGCTGAACGGTCTGGTCGACCTGCCGTTTGGTGTCTCGCCGGTAGTGGCGGGGTTGGCTCTGCTGCTTCTGTTCGGCCGGGGCGGCTGGCTTGAAGATGTCGTCTCGGCCGTCGGTCTTCGGGTGGTCTTCGATTGGACCGGCCTCTTGCTGGCCACGGTTTTTGTTTCCCTTCCCTTCGTGATCCGGGAAGTGATACCGGTTCTCCAGCAGGTCGGGACCGCCCAGGAGGAGGCGGCTTACGTTTTAGGCGCCAAACCTTGGCAGGCGTTCTGGTGGATAACTCTACCGGCGATTCGCTGGGCGTTTGTCTACGGCCTGATCCTGACTCTGGCTCGCTCCCTCGGAGAGTTTGGGGCGGTGCTGGTGGTAGGAGGCGGTATCCGCGGAATAACGCAGACGGCCACCGTGTACATCTATCACTCCTTGGACGCCCGTAACGAAGTGGGAGCATTTTCGATGGCGCTGGTCTTGGCGGTGGTAACCATAGCGGTTTTTCTAGGAGCCGAAGCGATCAAGCGCCGTGAGGAGCGTAGGCGAGCAGGCGAAGGACCGACCCGGCAGGCCCTACGATGACGTGCGGACTTTAGTCCCGAAGCGGGCCAAAACAGGGAAGTACAAGACAAAGCCGGTTGCAGTACGGTAAGGTGAAAACAGATGTCGATTCGACTTGAACATGTGCTGAAGCGGTTCGGTGAGTTGGTCATCCTGCAGCGAATTTCCCTCGAAGTCCGGGACGGAGAATTTTTCGTCCTCCTGGGAGCCAGCGGCAGCGGCAAGACC